>JAQXFM010000164.1 GCA_029250305.1 Candidatus Poseidoniaceae archaeon
CAACCGATCCATCGGCAGCGACGATGACGCCTTCCTGCTGAGCAGCTCGAAGCGCCTCCTCTTCAGTTGCAGCAGCTCCCAAAACGATCACCCGCTCAGCGCTGGATAATTTTGCGCGCAATGCGTCTGAGGAAGCGCGCCGCCCAACCTCACTCCAAGAGGGCACAGCAGCGGCAAATTCAGATGTGCGTTGGACCAATGTCTCTGCGGCAACCCGGTCTTCATCAAGGGCCCAGCCAAAGGCGGCACGCACCTCGTCCTGAATGTCCACGAGGCGTTGGTCAACAGCCTCGTGCATGTTCATTGGTCCCGTGGCGACCTCATCAAGTGTCCGTTGAAGTTCTTATGCGGTCGGCGCGCTTCGCTCAACCATGCCCGTCCCAAGGTCCCTTCCGGAACTGGACGATGAGGTGACGTTCGCCCGCTATCCCTTCCTGCCACAGGCAAGTGGATGGATTCAATCGATGGCGGTCGATCACAACATCGATCTCGACGAACTTCTGGATGGTTCATGGATGGAAAAAGCGCGCTCGCGCGCTCGCATCCGGCTCATTGATTCGATTCAATCCAAGGAAGGCGTCGAGGTTGTTGGTGGCGATTTATTCACCGAAGAAGGCCGAATTATCGAAGCCTTCTCGTTCTATTACGCCCGGTTGGTCGTGTGTGCATCTGAAGACGAACGCCTCATTGCTCGCTGGGCTCAAGCAGAAGCGGCGCGCGCAGAACAAATCCTCATCAAAGACACCAAGAACATCGAAACCATCGCTCGAACCTACATCAGCCAACTCGAACGCAAAGAGGGCAAAGGTGGACGCCAAGCAGCCATGAGCATCGGTTCTGGCAATGTTGACATGCGCTCGCTAAGACAGTCACAATCCGGGCCAGTCTGGAACATTGGGCTCAGTGATTTTATCGAGATATGCCCCAAGATTACTGGCGCACGATGGCGCTTACCGAATTGTGATGTCAATCAAGGGTGGGTGACATTGTTTGATGAGGCAACCTACGGCTCTTCTGCCAAGCTAGCCCGATTGCTTAGGGAACGGATCAAAAGAGGCGTCGAACAAGACGCATTAGAGAAGATGGCAGAGGTCACCACCGATCTTGCCATCCGCCTTGCAGAACCTGTTGGCATGGTTCGAAACCTCATGTCCAACCAAGCAAGCGAGGCGATAGCATTGGTTGGTGCTGCTGAAGAAGATTGGCCTCCTTGCATGCGAAAGGCCGTTTCAGATTTGGCCATGGGCGTCAACTTGAATCACTTCGGACGGGTTTTTTTGGCATCGATTTCAGCGGTGCTTGCACTCCCAAAAGAGTCGTGCGTCAATTTCTTCCGAGGCGCCCCAGATTTCAACGAAAGCACGACTTCATACCAAGTTGACCATGTCTATCAACACGGCTACACTCCCTCCGGATGTGGGAAGCTGAAGGTCAATCACAACTGCCCAGTCTTGCCTGGTGACGACCGTCTGTGCGACCAGCCATGGCTTGACCACCCGCTCAAGTACATCAGGGCAACACAACGATGGAAGGCGCGGACGCAAGCCACTGCTCCGCCACCCCCGGCATCCTCCGAAGAACAATCAGAAGAATCGTCCTCATCGTCAACAGAATAAGGCCCATTTGTGTATCTCGAACTGGGCTTTCGCGCGAAGGCTTTGAATTGGGTGGGCAACTAGGGTACATCCAACAGCGGTGGTAAATGATGGTGAGAACGCTCGTATTGACGGTTGACCGAGACAACGACCTCGGCATCAAAACAGCGATTCGCGGCCCGGTCATTGGCCGTCGTCAAGTGCTCACAGCGGCGCTGAAATTGGGGATTGCAGATCCTGAAGAAAGCGACACAAACGCCATGCTTGGTGCGTTGTCGGCTCACGATAAACTCGCCGAAAAGAAACCCGAAGAAGATGAAGTTGAGATTGCCATCCTCACAGGGGATGAAAAGGTCGGCATTCGTTCCGACAGAGCCATCGCAGCACAACTCGAGGAAGTGGTCGCCCAATTCCAACCAGACAAGGCCATTCTCATCACCGATGGTGCAGAAGACGAATCAGTGCTTCCAATTATTCAGTCACAAGTACGAATTGATCACGTTGAGAAAATCATCGTGAAGCAGTCCAAGGGCATCGAAGGGACCTACTATTACATTGTCAAGGCACTCGAGGATCCAAAATGGCGTGCTAAAATTATGATTCCTTTCGGGCTTGTTCTCGCAGTGTTTGGTCTTGGCATCATGCTTCCAAACGAAATTGGCGGCTTGCTAATCGGTGGTTTGCCAATGGTGACTGGACTTTACATTCTCAGCAAGGGAGCAGGGATCGAGACAACCGTCAACAAAGTCATTCAAGAAATGAGGGAAAACGCAGACGCAGCAATGTTTTCGTCGCTGTTATGGACCGCTACCCTGTTTAGCGCAATCTTTGCGGTTGCAGAAGGATGGAGAGAATACTCGGTGCTTGCCGATGTGTCTTCCCAATCAATTGTCTGGCTGTCCGCAGTTCACAAAGCCCTGGCTTGGATTGTCATCGCCTTCCTCACCTCAACAGCGGGCTTCATGTTGCTTCGATTGAAGCGAGGGTCGTTTTCAGGGCGACTCATTGTGCTCAGTATTTTTGGTATGGTCGTGTATTCATTCGTTGACACGGCCCTTGAAATCGCAACCGATGTGTTGAGTGGAACTGCTTACGAATTTAGTGTTGGCAAGGTGCTCGAAGACTTGACAAATCCATTGATTTGGGTTGTCGTCTTGTGGATGACGATGACCATTGTCCGCTCATTGCAAGCAAAGCAAGCCCAAGCAGAACGCTACTGGGGCATTTGATCACAGGATGAACTTCGGCATATGCCGGGCCATGGTTTGGTGACCGACAACACCCACAAGGGCACCTTCTTTGTTCACGACAGCGATTTGGTTAAGGTCGTGAGTAAGCATCAAAGCACCCGCCTTGAGCAACGGGGTGGATTGTGTGACTGTAAGTGGAGGAAGATTCACGAGCTGTTGTGCGGGAATGCCATGCATCCATGCGATGTCACGGTTGACCTTCTTACGTGCGATGATTTTCAACACATCAACAGCATGGATTCTTCCCTGAGGCGCACCTTCGTGATTGATGACAAACACGTGATCCCAGTTGTTCGATGTCAAGTCGTCGATCACATCAGCCATCGATGCATCATACCAGACCCAATGTGCTTCCAGCATGGTTTCCCCGCAGGTAATGGAGCGTGCTGTTTCAGCTCGCTGCTTTGGCGACATCCTCGCCATGACTTCTTTGGTCAACTTCCTTGGTCGGCTTTGAGGCATTGAGGTCCCTCTCTTGTTCCCGCGGCGGACGCGCTTCTCTTTCAAGGCTTTCGGCGACATGATAATTTCCACATCCATGTTATGGGGTTCCGGATACCGGCAAAACCTCCGACACAATATAACTGAACAGTGAAGAGTGATGAACGCTGCGAACGAGATATGGCATCTGTACCGCCCGAAGTGCTTCACGCCTTGGCAGGCATGAGCGGCTACGACCGAATGTTGGAAATTGACCGCATCGCTGCTGCCTACGGTGTTGGCCATGCATGGATCGAGCAACAGATTACAGGTTCGCCCCAGCCATCATCGCCGGCCCAGGATCCAAACAATTTCGCACCTTCCTCAAAGGAGGCCCCCGCAATTCCGTCAACCTCTTCAATCCCCAATACGCAAAGTTTCCGATTCCAATACGATCCATCAGAACAAGCAGCAGAGCGACGACAAAGCGTGAGTCAAGCGATTCTTTGCCCAGCGTGCGGTGTTGCGCTCGGTATTCCTTCCGTTCGCCCCATCAAGGTCACATGCCCCCAGTGCTTACAAGAATCCATCTTCCAATCCTAGGCGTTGAATTCATACCAGTGCGAACGAAGCGGTGGGTATGCGAGACACTTCTCCACGGCTGTGGCCCTATGCGCCAGCAAACTCGCCAGTGGCCCTCCCAGAGTCCCCGCTGTTCTTCTCGAATGCAGCCCTCAGTGAATTGACCCCTCCATCCGATCGCCAAGAAGGTCCACTTTCTGGCCCTGCTTTGCAGGCTTATTGCGCTTCATTTACTTCTTCAAAAGGCACAGTTGAACACCTGCTTGCAGAACAATCCGCTCCACCAATGTCTCAACGACGTCCGTTTTTGTTGCTCGGTGAACTCGCAAACCCCTACAGGTTGCAAGACATTCGCATTGGAGCAATGCCAATCTACACCGTGCGGATGACCGGCCTTTCCCGTACCTATGCAGATGGACTTGACCCGAGGGACACCTATCCTGGTGTTCATCACATCACCCTTGCTCGAACTGCCGGATGGTGGGAGAAAACACACATGGCCATGGCCACAGTTGAACAAATGAAAGCCATGGTTTTCTGGCTCGATAACGGCCGTTCAAACACTTGGAAACCAGTCAAACCAGCAGAAGGGACCCTCCATTTCGAACACGAAGCAATCAGTGCCCCCACGCCGGAAGACATCGTATGGGATGGCGAAAACGAACTTGTTGAGCGCACACCCCCGCCAACAAACGGCCCCCAAATCGATCTCTCTAGCACAATGGTTCCAATCCACACTCGTTACGGGTGCTATGACAATCGTGGGCGACTGGCTCGAGCCACGCATTTAGCCCAACGGCAATTTCACGAAGGTATGTTCCGACGCGGCTCTTCCATGAAGTGGAATGACGTGCTCGATATCCTTTGATTGCTGGGCTCCCATGGATGCCCCATCAACCATTGATATACGCTGCCGTTGATGTATTACATGAGTAAAATGAAGGGCAACGGGACACAAAAGGAAGCACGCTTGGCACGACTGAAGAATGAAATCGTGGAGTATGTATCTTCACAAGAAAGCTGTTCTGCAGCAGACATTGTGCATCACTTATCGAACGAACGACGGATGAGAAATCACGGACTCACTGCTCGAAAAGTCGGTTTCTTCATCCCCCGCTACCTTTCTGAGTTCATTTCATTCACCCTCGATCATGGTACAGGAAAGCGATTGTATCACCTTGCGGCGTGATGGAAGCGCTATCTTCATGCCACCGATGCTCATGCCCTGTTCATGGAATGGCCTGACTGGGTGACTGCCCACGCCCTTTTCCCTACATTCTCACAAGAAGTGCATGAGGGTGCAGTCCCTGTTTTTACCCTCGGAGAGCCAGCTTGGTCGCTCCTCGACCCTAAAGCCACAAACGGACTCAAATCTCAATTGATGGCGGCCCTCAACGCCTATTCAGAACCAACTCAAGATCCTACGATGAGCGGGGCAACCGTTGACGAGTCCCAAGGCCCAGTCGTTGTCCATGCGAACGCGACTGTCGAGCCCTCAGTCCATTTCATCGGCCCGTGCTTGGTCGAATCAGGCGCCTCCATTCGCCATGGCGCATACGTCCGGCCGCACGCATGGATTTGCTCCGGCTCGGTGGTAGGCCACTCAACAGAAATCAAACACTCAATTTTGCTGCCTGGGGCAAAAGCACCCCACTTCAATTACGTGGGAGACTCAATTCTTGGTTGCGGCGTAAATCTTGGCGCAGGTACAAAACTGAGCAACTTACGAAACGATGGGGGAGAAGTTCACCTTCGCTTCGAAGGCCAAAGGCTGGGAAGCGGACTTAGGAAATTCGGCGCCATCCTTGGAGAACATTGCCAACTTGGATGCAACAGTGTGACCAATCCAGGGACCGTTCTTGGACCTAACAGTTTAGTCTGGCCAAACACAACAGTCACCGGCCTCTCGCCTGCCAATTCAACCCACAGGTGAACGAAATGACCCGTCGTTTATTTGGAACCGATGGAATTCGTGGCAAAGTGATTGACGCATCCTCTGATGAAGAAGCATCGATCAATGCTCTTCACAATCAAAGGGTCATCAGCACAACCCTCCTTCGCATCGTTGGCGAAGCACTCGGGCGCACCATGGATCAATTACCAGGCAAGGGCACAAAGGCAGTGATTGGGTGGGATGACCGCCCAAAGAACACAGAATTGGTCGCAGCACTCACGCTTGGACTTCGGCTTACAGGATGCACGGTTGTTCATGTTGGGCTATGCGCAACGCCTGCCCTCCATCGCGCCACCCTCCGTCACCAAGCACGAATTGGTTGCATGGTCACAGCCAGTCACAACCCAGTATCGGATTCAGGATTGAAGGTGTTTGATTCGCTCGGTTACAAAACCAATCCACAGTACGAAGATTTTGTTTCGAACATAGCGGATGCTCTGGCCTCAGAAGAGCGAGAGATTGACGCCATCGATCGCGCAGAATTATCTCAACCAAGCACACCCTATGACGACTCGATGAGCGCAGCAAACCACCACCCTTCATGGCTCTCAGAGCGGTATGCCCATTTCCAATTTCTGACCGGAGCTGCAGGAATCAAAGGGGCAAATGTGGCCCGTCCGTTCGTCATTGATTCATCGAAGGGTGCCGCTCATACATGGTTGGCCAATTGGCTGTCTGAGCAAGGCCTCGAAAGCATCGAGGTAAGCGCTGAGGCACCTGCTCTCAACCGCAATTGTGGCGCAGGTGATTTTTCCCCAACCCAAACATGGACCTTTGAACAGGCATCAACCTCTCCACACATGTTGCTGCGAAACCTCACGCCTTCACCCCCGGGTACATTGGTCGGTGCCGCACTCGATGGTGACGGCGATCGATGCCTTGTCCTCCAAGCAACCCGAGATGGGTTCATGGTCGTTGATGGAGATGCGATTGGGGATACTATCTTGTCCACCGCTGCACTTTATTCGAAGGCTCCATGGCATCTTGCTGCGAGCATTGAATCAGATCTTTCACTGCTCGCCACCGCCGGCCGTTTGCCTGCACCGGTTGAGACATCGGAGACCGCTGTTGGCGACCGTTGGCTGTCGAAAGCACTTGGCGATGCGCTCCCAAATTCTGAAACTCCTCCGCGATCGATTGGGGTCGAGGATTCGGGCCACATTGTGATGCCAACCCCCCTCCCCGGAAAAACTGGTGATTGGGCCTTGGTTGGTGATGGTGCAGCGACGCTTGTTGCTTACCTGCTTGCCTTCTCAAATCAGCACGCGGCTCATCACATGAAGCGAGGTTGGAAGCAACGCCGCTCTGTGAGCGGCGTGGACCGAACTCTTTGGAGCGGTCAAAACCAACTTGCGGACCAAGTTGAGTCAACTGCAAAGGCTTTCTTTGAGCAGCAAGGGACTGTTGAGCAATGGAATCGTCACGGTCTTGAAGGTGAATCAAACCTCATGCTGATCTCATTTGAAATCGATGGACAC
>JAQXFM010000169.1 GCA_029250305.1 Candidatus Poseidoniaceae archaeon
CTCATCGAGACCACCCGTGAAGCAGTCGCAAAAGAGCACGATGCCCACCAAGAGAACCGCACCTACGAACCAATGGTGTGCGTTGTTGGCGGCGGTCAACTCATTCCAGGCTTCGAAGAAGCACTTGGTGAAGCAAAGAAAGGCAAGGAAACCGAAGTCGTCATCGCACCTGCAGACGCTTACGGCGAAAAAGACGCCTCACAAATCGAAACCATCAGCATTGACAAACTCATCCGTGCTGTTCAAGACCCAAATTCCCTCTACATCGGTGCACCAGTCACCATCGGTAACCGACAAGGCTACCTCTCCTACCTCGCAGCAGGACGGGCTCGAATCGACTACAACCACCCAATGGCTGGCAAGTCGCTCAAATACTCGTTCAACGTTGTCGATGTAGTCGAAGGAAAGGAAGACCAAGTGGTCGCTCTCCTCCAAGCAAACACCGGTCACAGTGGCTTCGAAGTCAGTTTCGATGGCGATGACTTGATGATCGTCCTCCCACAAACAATGCTCTTCGACACCAACGCTGCAATGCTCAAGTTCCGTTTGGTGACCACCATCCGTGACGCTGTTGAATGCGGCAAGGTTTCGTTCATCGAAGTTCACGAACCTCGTGGATTCGGTGCAACCGACGACGAAGAAGATGTCCAAGACGCTGGAGAAGACCTCTCCTCCCTCTCAGTTGCTGAGTTGAAAGAGCGATGCAAGGCTGCCGGCCTACCTGTTGGCGGAAAGAAAGCGGACCTCGTTGCTCGACTCTCTCAAGAAGAAGAGTGAAGCGAAGGGCTTTGAGCCTGAATTGGCTTCATCCCAAAGCATATTGAGGGCGATTCGTAGCGACAACTGAGGCTCACCTATGTCGACCAATGCGTTGGAAGAACATCTTGAAAACGCCGAGCCAGCGTTGCCCGATTCTGAGTACTCCGTGTATGAAAAAATCGCCATTTGGGCCGTTCTTGTGCTCATCGCTGCGGTGGCGAGTGGACTTGTTCTTGCGAACGAAGCCGTTTGGGACGAGGGGCTCAAGCCGATTGTTTGGGATCCAGTGACGAAAGACGCAGGCGCTGCCGGCGATGCAGGCTATTCCCCAGAAAACACGACCATCTACACAGCATCCATGCTTGTGAGCGTCATCATTCTCCAAGCATTGTTTCGAAGGGCTGACGTTCCGTGCGATGATCGAATGACCTTGGCACTTGTTGTTTGGGTTTGCCTTGCACCTGTGATGCGCGTGCTAGAAGACGCAGACTTCTTCTCGGCAGAGATGGATGTGCTCTTCATCTCTCCATTGATTCACCTCCATCTTGCTGCTTGGCTTATTGGAATCGCAATGCTTTCGCAATGGCTGGCAGGTAAGTGGGATGGGGCTACAACCGATCGAGATGAGCAAAAAGTGAGGTTGGCGCTTCTTCCTTCGCTGATGATTGCCCTCATGTTACATTGGGGCCTTTTGTATCAACCAGCCTACATCGTTCATGATGAAATGGGACAGGTATGGGCCATGGGTGGCCTGTTCGCAGCCTTTGGGATGCTTCTATGGTCGTTCATCAAGACTCGACATTGGCCAGCCATCACCCGCGGCCTGTTCACCTTTGGAGCTGCCTCAGTCGTTCTCGGTTTGGGTCACTGGGCTCAATTCTTAGCCACGCCATGGGCACAAGAGAGCGGTCGGGTTCTCGAATCAACGCCAATATGGCCGCTCTTTGTCGTTCTTGGCATCCCCGCTGTGGTGTGTTTCTTCATGTACAGGGCCGGTGTCGAAGATTTGCATCAACTGAAACTCACAGGTCACGAGGCAGGTGTGCTTCCAGTTGGTGTTCGTTTGGACACATGGGAAGATGCGGGCGATCTCACAAAACATCATCCCGTTCAATTGCTTTCAAAGAAGGGGCTGCTTGCTACGCCAATGGTGCTCGCCATGGTGTTTGGCCAACTCTGCGATGGATTCGCAACCATGGTTGGCATCGATTCCTTTGGATACGGTGAAAAACATCCTGTCAGCGACGCTGTCATCCAATTCGGTGGCCGCTTGAATGACTCTTTGGGAATTGAATACGGCGAGGGTGCATGGCTTTTCACCCTCGTGAAGGCTGGACTGATTGGGGCCATTGTGTGGTTGTTCTCTGAGATGAAGGTCGAACAACGGCAACGGCATCTCCGACTTTTGATTGTGCTCGCAGTCTTGATTGTCGGCCTTGCGCCAGGACTTCGCGACATTGGACGATTGACCCTTGGTGTATGACGGGGCTTTGACGCCTTGTAATAGGGTTAAATGTCGCCCCCACCTGCCATAGAACGAGGGGTGTGCATGGACCGATTACCAACACGAGTGAATCGAGCAGACCCTGAGTTTTCAGAACGCAAATCATTCAACCTTGAGTTGATTGAAACCTTGCGTGAACGTCTCAATGTCGCTTCAATGGGTGGCGGTGGAAAGTACGTCGAACGCCACCGCAGCAGGGGCAAAATGCTCGCACGGGAGCGCATTGAACGTATCATCGATCCGGGCACTGCTTTTCTCGAATTCTCACCCCTCGCTGCATACGAGCTGTATGACGGGCGTGCCCACTCAGCGGGCATCGTAACCGGTGTCGGCATGGTCCACGGAAGAGAATGCCTCTTTGTCGCCAATGATGCAACCGTCAAGGGT
>JAQXFM010000193.1 GCA_029250305.1 Candidatus Poseidoniaceae archaeon
GACAGGGACTTTGTCAAGAGCGATTGAATCAATGTCATCAAGAACTTGGAACCAAGCCCCGCCTTCTTCGCCAACCCATCCATGTGCATCGAGGATGACACGCAGGGTCTCAATTTCGCTTTCCGTTGGGTGCCATGCATAATCGACAACAATGGCAACAGTCGCACGGCCGTCGTTACCGAGGATGGCAGTGGGGGAATCAGATTCGGCACCAGCCAGCACACGCTGCAATCGGTCATCCATTCCGTTCCAGTCCAAGTCGGGACCATAGGATTGCCACCACATTGGGGCTTCAGAAGAGGGCCGTGCGCCACGATCGATGTCACGAACAGGGCGCATGCAGAGGGTTTCTCCGCACATCAAGGGAGGGAGACCGTCAACAAGAATTGGATCGGTGAACGCTTCATGACTTGGTTCAACAAGTTCGGTAGATGGCGTTGCGATTGCGCCAAGATCTGCAACCAAAAAAACGGCGACAAGCATCAAGGAAACAAGGTGGGTCTTCTTCGAACCATGGTCCAACATCATCATCCACTCATCTTGTGGTAAAGCCGGATGGTTTTGAGGCTATCCGTATTTTGTCCACTCCCCAGCCCCTTAGGGGCTTGGGGAGAGCGCTCATGGCCAATGGAGGTGTGATGGGTCAGCCGCACATTGCAAATGTGGTCCACCCTTCCGTTCAACCACGCTCAATGGACCTTCACACTCGATGCAAACGGCAATGTCTGCAAGGTGTTCCATCCAAGCCTGACGGGTTTCCGGTTCATCGGATGAGGCACGCAACTTCAGCAGTGCTTCCTTTACCTTTCGAGGTGCTTCCAACCCTTTCGCAGCCCATGGGTCTTCAATTTCTGAAAGATCTGGCATGTGGGCTTTCATGCGGTTGAGGCGAGCCCGAACATCGCTCGAAGAGGTTGGCCCTCCGTCTTCCACGCCCAGTTCGTATGGCCCACCTCGGGCCACCAATGGAAGAAGGAAATATGCTGCTAAAAATCCACCCAAGTGGGCCATGTGAGCGACATCGCTTGCCTGCTGTAAGCCAAGCGTTTGGTAGGCTCTAGCGACCTCCAATGCAAAGTAAATCAAAGCAATGACATACACGGGCCAGCGGCGAATCAAAATCAGCGGGAAGGCCACTTCATCCCTCGGCCATCCTGCCAAGTAAGCCCCAAACAACCCGAAAGCAGCCCCAGAAGCCCCGAGTGAAGGCGTGGCTGAATCGAAATTCATCAACCACCAAGAGACCGAACCGCCGATCAGGCCGATGGCATACATGACAGTGAATCGCTTCATGCCGAGGCGTTGTTCAAGCGGTACACCAATCAAAGCGATGACCAAAATATTTCCAAGAACATGCAAAGGATCGAATGGATTGTGCAGGAACCCTGCAGAAATGAGTGTGTGCAACCAAGCCACATCAGCAGTTCGCCCTGGGACGAGCCAGAAATCCCCCCACATGTACCAACTGTCGGGATTGAGCCAAGCCTGCCGCACCCCCAAGAGATACACCACCTGCACGAGGTACGCCAAAAGCAAACCAACGGTCAGTGACAAAGCAATTGAGGTGTTGTGGCGGATGGCGTAAAAAATCGGCCAACCGATGGCCGTAAACCAGAGCAGAAGCAACGCCCACTCCGCAATTCCGAACACCTCCACTGCGATGGCCATGACAATTGCAGTCACCCCCGACTTTTGAGGTCATGGGGTAACTTTTCGCAGGGGAGCATTCATGTCGCCCCCCCGAGTGGGAAAATCATGGCAGAGGTCCTTCTGAGCATCAAAGGGGCTGAGGTCAGACGAGGCATGGGCATCGTCCTATCCTCATTCGGTTTGGAAGTCAACAGCGGCGACATTACCGTGATTCACGGTGCAAATGGCAGTGGGAAGTCCACAGTGATTGAGACAGCAGCCCGTCTCCTCCCACTGGAAAAAGGTCAAGTCTCCCATCATCAACACCTAACAATGCATTCTGATGGAAGGCGGAAAAAACCGGTTAAACCGTTTGGATTAACCCTTCAAAGCAACGGAGTGATTGGCAGTGAAACCATCGAAAACCATCTTCGAACCGTGGCGGCACTTTCCGGAAAAGAAGTCGATCTTGCTCCACTTTTGGAATCCTACGACATCAAGCATCGCACCCAAGACATCATCGCTCACCTCTCTGGAGGACAACAACGCAAGGTGGCTGTTTTAGCTGGACTTTTGCCAGCAATGATCAGCAGTGAGCCGACCCTCGTGCTGCTTGACGAACCGGACGCTGGACTTGATGACGCAGCCATCAAAACGTTGACGCAGCACATCACTTCGCTTGCTTCGGCTGGCCATGGTTTCCTCATCGCCTCTCACAATCCCTCACTGCGTACCATCGGAACGAAATTACACAACCTCACTTCGGAAAATACTGGAACTGTGAACACGGCAGAACCTTGGCAAGCAATGGGTCAGCCGAAGGAAACAAGCAATGTTTTGTTTCGTACGGGCCACAGGTACG
>JAQXFM010000206.1 GCA_029250305.1 Candidatus Poseidoniaceae archaeon
ATCATCCCACGCAAGGGAGAGTTGAACTTCCCCGCCTTTCCCACCTTCTCGTTCAAGCCGTTCCTCGATGTCGTCTTCTTCTGGAGCAATCTCCGCCATGACGGTCACGCCACTGCCGATTTCTTCTTCCTCAACAAGAGCAGCGTGTTCATCCAATCCATCTTGATGCTCTTCAATCCAAGATTGCCGTGCAACCACTTGCTCTTCCCGCTGCTCTTCTTCTTGTTCTGGTTCGAGCTCTTCCTCATCGAAAAGATCGGCGACGAGCAAGCGTAAGAAGTGGATGTTCTGATTTCGAGCGGCATCCCTTTGTTCGTAGGCGCTGATCTCCTCTTCATCGAGGTCCTCGACTTGACGTCCACGGACGGTTTGGACATGCCTTCGCCGTTCGGCAAAGTTCAGGTTGTATTTTGCTCGACGAGCAGCGAGCAATTCACGCAGCCTTCGCGCTCTTAATACGCGTACTGCAACGGCTAACACAACACACAATGTCATGAAACCCAAGAGGATTGCAACGGTGTTCATCGCACGCACACCCTTCCTTCTCCTTTATTGGAGATTCGTAGGTCTTCCCGCTTATCCAAGCAACGCAGCGTTGAGTTCATCGAGAATTGCCTTTGTGGGGCGCAACTCTTCGTCTGGAACATCGATCAACGGTGTGTCAACGATGCCCAAATCCTCAGCCAGTGCAGGCTTTGAATTGTCGAAGTACAAGAGTCCAGTCACGTGCTTTTGAGTCGATTCAGCTTCATGAAGTGCAGTCAATGCAGCGACGGCGTTTCCGGGGTCATGCTCATCCGAGATTGTTTCGAGGCGGATGGTGGAACCATCGTGGAGTTCGATGTCCCTAAAGTGTCCTTCAGGCACTTCGATCTCTTCAACGGGGTTGAAGTGAGGGATGTAATCTGCCATGTGGAGGGTGATTTCGTTCTCTTTGACATAGCCATACGATCGCATGGACTCATCGTTGTTGTTGAAAGTCACACACGGGCTGATGACGTCGATAAGAGCGAAGCCTTTGTGCGACATAGCAGCCTTGAGCAGGGAAGTCAATTGCTTCTTCGAACCTGAGAAGGAGCGAGCCACAAATGTGCATCCGAGATTGATGGCAAGTGCGCACAAATCGATTGGCTGTGTGGTGTTTGGCTTTCCTTTCTTCTTCTTTGAGCCAACGTCTGCGGTAGCAGAGTATTGTCCCTTTGTCAAGCCATAGACACCGTTGTTCTCGACGATGTAAACCATGTCCATGTTTCGTCGGATGGCGTGAATGAGTTGGCCGATACCGATCGATGCAGAGTCGCCGTCACCGGAAACTCCGAGGTAGAGAAGGTCCTTGTTCACAGCGTAAGCGCCAGTGGTCACCGACGGCATGCGGCCGTGGACGGTGTTGAAGCCGTGAGATTGTCCAAGGTAGTATGCCGGCGTCTTTGATGAGCATCCGATTCCCGACATCTTGGCGATGCGGTGTGGCTCAATTCCATTTTCCCATGCTGCTGCAATGATGACGTTTGAGATTTGGTCGTGACCACAGCCGGGGCAGAGCGAGGATTTTCCACCGGTGTAACTGTCCTTTGGTTCATTGATCACATTCAATTTCACAGTTCGGGCCGGTCGTGCTGGTGCGTCGCTCATTGGTTCGCCTCCTTGAGGGTGGATAGGATTTGGTCCGCATAAATACGGGCACGAGGTGGCATACCATCGCTGTAAGCAACGGAATGCACCTTCGTGACCAAATCGTTTGGCAGTTCCTTGCGGAGAATACCGTAGAGTTGGCCGTCTCGGTTGATTTCGAGAACGATTGTGTGCTCATGTCGGCGGACGAAGTCTTCCACACCACTGTGAAGTGGCAAAGCACGAACCCTGCATTGGCTGATTTTGAGGCCTGTTGCCTCGAGCATGTCGTCGATTTCTTGGATTGTGTTTTCCATGCTACCGAGGTAGATGATACCAACTTCGCATTCGGATTCTTCTCGAACGATTGGTGCTGGCAAATGGTCTCGTGCTCCGTCGATTTTGGTCTTTAGACGGTTCATGAGGTAGAGGTAATCTTCCGGCTTTTCTGAGTAGACGCCCTTGGGGTTGTGGCCCGTGCCTCGGTAGAGAATTGGATCCATGCCGGAACCAGGAAGAGTGCGGTAAGGAATGCCGTCGCCGTCAACATCGAGGTATCGTCCGAATTCTTCGAAGGCTTCGAAGATATCTCTGTCACGCACGACCTTGCCGCGGTCCATTGCTTGGTCTGGATATGTGAATCCTTAACAAGCCCAACGGTTCATTCCCAAGTCGAGGTCGCTCAGGCCGAAAACAGGGGTTAGGAAACGCTCGGTGTAGTCAAAAGCCCTCCATCCAAATTCGAAGCACTCTTCGACAGTCCCTGGAATCAAGACGATGTGTTGTGTATCACCGTGGCTGCCTTCGTAGAGAAGCGTGATGTCAGATTGTTGGGTTCGAGTTGGCAAACCAGTCGATGGGCCCACACGGTTCACGTCCCAGAAGACGGATGGGATTTCTGCAAAGTAGGCCAAACCGATGAATTCCTGCATGAGGGAGATACCGGGTCCAGAAGTGGCGGTCATGCCGCGTCCTCCAGCCCAGCCGGCACCGAGCACCATGCCTGCTGCTGCCAGTTCATCTTCAGCTTGGATCACTGCACATGTGGCATTGCCTTCATCATCCACACGAAGTTGTGGGATGTAGTTGATGATGCCTTCAGCGAGTGATGAGGAGGGTGTAATTGGGTACCATGCAAGCATTTGTACACCGCCAAAGATGCATCCAAGTGCCGCAGCTTCATTGCCGTCAATGAAGAATTTTGGCGTCTTGATTTCTCGTGCTTCAACCACGTATGGGTCTTCTTTGGTGAAGTTGTCTCTGAAATATTCACGTCCGAGACCGAGTGCGGTAATGTTCAGTTCAATGGCGCTCGCTTTGCCCTTGAACTGCTTCGCAACAGCGTCTTCCAATGCGCCTTGATCAATTCCTATCATTTCAGCAAGCACGCCGACGTAGATGATGTTGGTGACAAGTTTTGCAATTTTAGGATTGATTTTTCGAGCAAGACTCATCATCGGAACTGGATAAGAAACGACGTCATCACGGGTCATTTCCATCTTTGAATTTTCGTTCCAAATGACCACAGTGCCTGGTTCGAGCGCAGCGAGGTCTTCATCCCATGTTGCTGGGTTGACGAGGATTTGGATGTGCGTTCTGTCGCCAGGGGCTTGGTAGCCATGGTCTGAGAGCCGGACGATGTACCAAGTTGGGAGTCCAGAAATGTTCGAAGGGAACAGGTTTTTTCCGCTTACGGGGACGCCCATCTCGAAGAGAGATTGCAGGAGAATGAGGTTCGCGGATTGTGAGCCAGTTCCGTTTGCAGTTGCGATGTTGATGGTGTAATCGTTGGCAATGGTATCCATTCTTTGTTCACCTTTTGTCCAAACTCACCGAAATGAGTGGGTGTATAGGGACGGGTTCAGCATGCACCCTTTGAACATGTTGATGGGGCTCTCAGTAAAACAAGCAAGATTACGATGTTGTTTCTCCTCTTCAGTTGAGCCGTGATGCTCAAAACATACAGCGCGCTCGGCACTGATATGGCCGACAGTGGTGCATCGAAAAAATCCGCATTAAAGAAGGGGCTAAGTAAGCCCGCTCTGACCGAAGCGGAAACCAGGAAAGCAGTGTGGGACAAAGCCGAAAAATCTCTTTTGAAGGGAAAATATGAGGGTGCCCTCGATGCGCTCCGAACCGTCGATTCTTCCGGTGAACATCCAACCACGCTCCGAATTGCTGGTGAAGCAACA
>JAQXFM010000306.1 GCA_029250305.1 Candidatus Poseidoniaceae archaeon
ACCAAGCGAGCGTGTATCTGCTCCAACCACCCAGATTCCTTCACCTCCCGTGGGCCCACCGACCGTCAAGACAGCGCTACCATCGCCGGCTTCTCTGCCTGCTTCAGCACCAGTTGGACCTCCATCGTTGCAACCAAACGCTCCCGTTGGGCCACCTGTGGCAATGACGCCGATCCCACCGCCAGCGATCACTCCTCTGCCACCAGCAATCACGCCCCTCCCACCAGCCCTACTGCCGCCGTCAATACCTCTGCCACCAGCGATTGGAATGGCACCACTTCCACTTCCAGGCGCCCTCTCCCTCCCGCTAGACGCCCCACTTCCAGATGCACCTGAGATTGCAGTTGCAGCATCCCCGGTTGAAGAGACGTTGAGCAAGGATGAACAAAACGAGTTGCTCAGTGATTTATCTTAAGCAGTGATGCCGCCAGCAGACGCTGGATTCATCAGCCCGATGAGGATGCTCACTTCGTGATCCAAACCTGCGAGATCTGAGGGGCTTGGAAGCTCTTTGGTGTCGGCGGCTAATGGAACTCGGTAACCCGGTCCCGGGATTCTGTCAAGTGCTTCACCAAGGTTAGCGGCATCGACCAAAAAATTGTCAACCGAGCCAGAATGTCGATGTTCAAGGCGAGTTCTCATCCAGCGTTTGATTTTCTTGGTGTTCGTACCCAAATCGCCAAGCAGTTTCATTCGGGCACCATCGTCGTCATCGCCTTTTGGCATCAACCTCAAGGTCAGCCTTAGGAATCGATCGACCCTTGAATCACGAGGTTCAAGGCCGACATGTTGTGCTAATGCCCTTCGAACTTCTGGTAACGCAGAGGAGCCATTTTGTTCAAGATGTTCTGCCATCGCAACGCAATCAATTGAACGCAAAAACGCCACCATATCTCGTTTGACATCACCATGAACATTGCCGGCGTCTGACATTGAGGGGTGAACCTCAGCCACTGGTTCGTCTGCAACAGGCGCCATTGTTACCATTGGTTGTGGTTGAGGTGACGGTTGAACTGGTTGTGGCTGGACAAGGGGGCGTGCAGCCTTTTGAGGTGAAACCTTTGGCTGAACAGGTGGTTGCGTTTGTTCATTTGGCCGGATAATTGCAGGGGCTGGACCGGTGGTGTGGATTCGAGCCGTTTCACTCTCTGGGCCGTTGCCTTCCATGGCATTGAGGATGGCTTCATGCGCATCGCCAAGGGCGTCGGCTGGCATCATCGTTCGGCGTGCTTCGAGTTCTGGAACAGGGAGGAGGGTTTTGCGAGCAGGGCGAGGGGACCAAGTTGTCAACTCGAACGCCTCATCTTCGATAGGGCGACTGGCGAGGTGTTGTGCATAACTTGCGACTCGCTCTGACAAAACCGCCCCTTTCAAAGGATCTCGAAGGGATGCTTCAACATCGAGCGCTAAGGCGACGTCCCTGTTCCAAGGCAAGCAAACGAGTCGTCGAATCAGCACCGAGTGCTCTTCGATGTGGGGCCGTGCAGCATTGAGTTTCCTTGACGCAAGCACTGTGTCGCTTTGAGCGATGTTTCTCAATCCCTCAACACTCCACCCTGACGATGAGAGCAGCGCAAGCTCTTGTTCGAGTCGTTTCTTGAGGCGGTCATGTACTTCGCCAGCTATGAGTGAAGCGCCTGTGCTGCTGGATGCAACAGAGGTACCATGCCTTCGAATGTGGGCGATTTCTTGTTCAAAGTCACCCAAACTAAACGAAGCGGTTGGCGTGGAATCGCTTGCTTTGCCTTGAGCGACGAGGTTTCGCCAATCTTGCTCTAACATCCTTCGATGGCGAGCGCCCCTCCGCGCATAATGTGCGACGAGTCGTACGGTGTCTTCGATGACTTCGTCGTCAGCATCCATTTCACGCAAAAGATCAATTCGTTTGCCAACTTCATCCGCTCCATCAAATGATGTGTCAAGCGCATTCAACTGCTCAATTAAATCGATCCGGTGTTGCAGCGCATTTTCTTGGTGCTTGAGACTTTCAAGGGCGGCCTTTGGGTCCTTCCTAATGTGTTCATGCCATCCGTCCATAACCAATCCTGCATGTTCAAACACCTCGACGCGGGTAATTGCTTCAATCTCCAATTGCTTCCATTGTTGGTCAAGGGCGTCGACCAAATCTAAGAACGCCTCAGTTTCTTCAAGCACACCAGCGCAGTGTGCCACCTTCTCGGCCAGTTGAGGCCACACCGATTTGATGGAATGATATCGCTCGAGGGCGACGAGATGTTGCTTCAGCGTCGCTTCAATTTCCGGAAGGTTTGCCTCCCATTCCAAGAGTTCACTTGGTCGAATTCCGTCGTCATGAGGGAATTTGATGCCCTTTGAACGCCATGCATTCAACAAGTCATTGAGCATCGCCATGCGATGGTGCAAGTTATCTGCAATCGAACTGATTTGCAAACGCAGACCACCGATGTCGGCGCTTGGCCCTTTTTCGATGAGGGCATGTCGCCGCTGTTCATGATGAGCAGCGAGTTCGGGGTCAAACGGTGCAATTTGTTCGGCAATCAAAAGCCGCAAGTCCTCGTGCAAATCATGCAAATCATGCAAACGGGCAACCCGATCCAAGCCGTCAATGATGGCCAGGTGTTCGATGCCATCAACATCGTACCCAACTGCCTTCAGCATGGTGACGGCTCTTGTGATGGTGGCTCTTTGTCGGCGCTCATCATCTTCGATTGCTCCGAGGGTTTGGTCGATGGCTTCGAATTCCTGTGGATAAGCCAATAATGGAAGCATAACCACTGTGGATGGTTTGGACGAGGGATCAAGGGTATCGAAACGGACGAGGAGTTCAGCGTGCTGCTGCTCCATGTTCTCATCGCGCCAATCCTCTTCGCAACGGTACAGCGCTGGCTCCCATGGCCGATGCTCTCTTGCCCATGCCTCGTAGTGTTCGAGCACGCCTTCTGCGTTCATCGGGTCGTGAAGCTCATCAGCCCACCCTTCTGACATCGCCTCGGACGCATCGCCCGCTGAGCGGCCTAGATATGCGGTTCGTTCTTGGAGAGAGCGGGCCAGTTCAAGGGCGTATTCAAGGTACAGCAGGCGTTCACTGCCGATCTCTTGGTCCTCACCAAGATACGCCTCAATGTTGGCGATTGCCCACCCTTCAGCGTCCAATTCCATGAGCAAATCATAGTACCATGGGCGCTCAGAAGACGGGGGGTCTACTTCGTCCATACTGGTACCTCAAACACTCATGTTGAGCGAGAGCCTTTCAATGTGAGCAAGGATAACGTTGTTTTGAACAGTTTTTAACGATTAATTTAGATGACCCGCACCTGCTCTGAAGCGTGGTTGTGGCGCTGGAAAAAAGGTCAAAAAAACCACCATTAGCGCGACAAATGTTCCGCAGACCATAAAGGTGCAAAGACGAGGTGGGCGACAATGGAACCTATTACTGCTGCATTTGGCCTTGCTTGTATTGCTGCAGGAGGGGGTGCTGGTTTTTGGCTGAAGAAGGCCGATGAACGATTGACTGGGGTCAATGAAACAACGGTCGTGTTGCAACAAGCACAGGCTGCTCATTTCACACATCTGAACAATGAGATTTCCAC
>JAQXFM010000232.1 GCA_029250305.1 Candidatus Poseidoniaceae archaeon
CTCATCATGGGCATTGTCGTTGTCAATAGAGGTTTGAAGATTCGAGAGTCGTGGTTGAAACGCGATGGTCAGATTATGCTCTTATCTGTTCTAATCCTAAGTTTCTTTTTGATCACAGAAGGAACGCTTGAACAGTGGGAAGCGGGTATTTTGGTGATATTGTATGTGGTGTACATCACATGGTTGCTGACCAACAGGAAAGAGATTCAAGCAGAGGAATTGGAAGATTCTGTTCCGACCGAAGCTCACGGATCCAATTGGAGCACAGCGGCCTACATTGTGATGGTTGTTTTGGGACTTGCTTTCGCAGTGTTTGCAGCAGAACAACTTGTTCATTACGCTCAAGCGCTTGCATCCGATTTGGGAGTTCCTGAAGCGGTTGTTGGGACGACAGTGTCCGGAATAGGTACTTCCTTACCTGAGTTGACAATTGCCATTATGGCTGCGAAACGGAGTCAAGGTGTTGCGATTGGTACCCTGATTGGTTCAAACATCACAGACCCATTGCTCTCCATTGGTATTGCGGGCCTCGTTCACCCTCTCGCCATCACTTCTGGCGGGTATGACCTCATCATCTACATCATCATGCCCTTCACCATCATCGGTTGCCTGTCAGCGTTGCTCATGATGAGAACTGCGTACGAGTTTAGGAAATGGGAAGGATGGGTCATGATCTGCATTTACGGTGCCTTCCTTTTGACCCTTGAAGCCCACCGACGTGGATTCATCACATTTGCTTGAAACAATGGAGACATAAAGGGAGGCCTCCTCCCATGAGCATGGTCAACTTCCAACTTGATGAAATGCAGGAAATGCTCAAGGAACTTGCTCACGAGTTTGCAGTGGATGAAATCCGCCCTCATGCAGAACATTGGGATGCAACATCCACCTACCCAAAGGAAACCATCCAAGCAGCCCATGAAATGGGTTTGCTCAACCTCCACATACCGGAAAAGTACGGTGGGCCGGGCCTCGGTTCAATGGAAGACGTCATCGTGAACGAGGAACTCGCATGGGGCGACCCAGGATTTGCCACGGCTGCCTACGCAACGGCGTTGGCCTGCGCTCCAATCATCACAGGGGCTACGGATGAACAAAAGGACATCTGGCTTCGCAAGGTGGCTGAAGAAGGTGCGCTCGCATCGTACGCAGTCACAGAACCAGGGGCTGGCTCCGACCTAGCGGCTTGCAAGACTCATGCGGCTCGCGACGGTGATGACTATGTCATCAACGGTGCAAAAATGTGGATTACCGGTGCAGGCCATGCAGATTTCTTCTTTGTACTTGCCAAAACGGACATTGATGCAGGTTACAATGGCATGTCGGGCTTTATTGTCGAAAGCGATGCTGATGGTTTTAGCCTCGGGAAGAAAGAGACAAACATGGGGCAACGATGCTCCGACACACGCTCAATGACCTTCGATGATGTCCGAGTTCCAGCGGAAAACCTCATCGGCGGTTCAGAATCTGGTGGCTGGATGAACGCCATGAAAGCCTTCGACATGTCACGACCAAACATAGCAGCACATGCAACCGGATTGGCGAGGGCTGCCTACGAACATGCCTTGCAGTACTCTGGAGAGCGAATGAGTTTCGGTAAACCTCTACACAGGCACCAAGCCATCCAATTTATGCTCGCAGACATGAAGACGAAAATCGAAGCATCGAGAATGCTCACATGGAAATCCGCTGCTGAATCAGATGCGGGTCTTCGCAACACAGAATCAGCAGCCCACGCAAAGCGATTTGCTGCGGACACCGCAATGGAAGTTTCAACCGATGCCGTGCAGGTGTTTGGCGGATATGGGTACTCCGAAGAATATCCAGTCGCTCGATTGATGAGGGCAGCAAAGGTGATGCAAATTTACGAGGGTTCCTCCCAAGTCCAGCGCATGATCATTGGCCGTGAAATCACAAAAGACCTGTGATTCAACGCCCGTTCTCGTCGTATCGATTGTCCCATTCATCTTGTCTGGCTAGGTCTTCCATGTGCTGTTCATACGCATCCCATAGCCGCATATCCTCAAGTTCTTCGTCGGTCAATGAAGGCGGTTCAGGTTGGGGGGGCTCTTCTTCTGCTGGTTGTCCAGTTGGCGATTCTTGTGTGGTGTAGCCGAAGTCAGAACCTCCAAACATCGGTTCAGTACCTTCTTCGAAATCCAAGAAAGGCGGGTTCTGATTGATTTCATCATCAAACATGGAATAATACACCACCATCTCATCCTGAAATACCATTATTTTTGCTAATTCTTTTCGTGGGCACACAATAAATTGAGCCAATAGAGGGATGGTCATTGCTGTGATGAGATCGTTGTGCAATGACAGGCACAAAGCGGCGACCTTGTCCCCAAAAGGCATGGCCGATGATTGTCGTGTGTTCAAGCAAAGTTGAGCCGTGTAGCGATTCGTATGGACGACATCCCGACGTCTTGCACCTCCAGTGACCACATACTGCCATCGCTGAAGTTGAAAGAAGGCTTCGTGGGGGGCAGGTCCACGCAAGCGTGCTTCAACCACGTACCAGCGGAGTGACTGCCCTTTGACTCGGATGCGAACCAAGGAGTTGCTCTCAAGGACAAATTCGGCCCAAGGGTTCGCCTCGACAATGCTTCTCACCAGCTCGAGCGAGCGCTGTTCTGGTGCCGTTAATTCCACTCCTTTCCCAGTCATGCGTGGGAAACCATTCAGTGTATTTGAAGAACGAAGCAAACTAGAATGACCAGCGGCTAAAACGGGCACTATGGCCAGAGGTTGTCCGGCGCTCGTTTTGGCAGCAGGCGCGAGCAAACGCCTCGGTCATCCAAAGGCTTTGGTCGATGTCGGGACGACAACATTGGTCGGTCTTGCAGTGAGGCGTCTTCTTGCGGCAGGGTGTGAGCCAGTTGTGGTCGTCACCCGCCAATCGCTTCAATTCGATGTTATGACACAAGCTCTGAACGCAACGGTGATCGTCAATCCCGACCCCGAAGCAGGGCGGACAGGTTCAGTGCAACGCGGTTTGCTCGCACTGATGGGTGACAAAGGGCGCACGCCGCGAAAAGTCATCATCGCCCCCGTGGACCGACCGGGTTGGTCGACAGCGCATGCTGTTCAATTGATGCAGCATGAGGTGACGACAAACCTCTCATGCGGCGGGACAAAGGGTCACCCACTGCTCCTTCATGACCCCGATATTGAACGAATCCTCGCAGCCAACCCAACTACGCCGTTGAGGGATCTCATTCGTCCTCAGGCGTGTGATGTTGAGGCCCCTCACCTCTCGCTCAACATTGACACTCCAGATGATTTGGATGCATTGGTAGCAGTTCAACGCGCCCTGCTTGAGGGATGATGCCGTTGGGGCGCAAATGGTATGTGTAAGCATCGAGAGGCAACACCATGACAGCCGCTGTGCTTGCTTGGGCCTTGACCCAGCTCGAACACGGTGCGCGCGTCGTGCTCGCGAGCGTGGTCACTTCCTCGGGAAGCGTGCCCGGGAAGACCGGAGCGAGGCTTGCCATGCGCTCGGGCGATGAACATTGGGTCGGCACAGTTGGCGGTGCTGGCCTTGAAATGATGATCCTCAACGAATGCAAATCGATGCTTGAAAAACATGCTCGGCCTGCTGGAAAGGTGCTTACCTATGGCCTGAACAAAGGGGCGAAGGGCTATGAAGTGACAGCGTTAGATTCACTGTGTGGGGGTCGCG
>JAQXFM010000291.1 GCA_029250305.1 Candidatus Poseidoniaceae archaeon
CCAACACCCCGTCGGGTCGATCTCCCATTGGCGTTGGTGATTCGGGAGTGCCACCCCAGGCATCGTTATGTTGCAAACCCGTCATGTTCACGACGTCGAATCCACGACCAAACGTAACTCCACGGGCGGCTGGGATCGACATCATGGCTCGAGCCATGGCAGGTTCGATTCCGTCGAACCATGGTTCACCAAGGCCGAGCGGCGTCCCTGTAACAACGAGGTCGACCCTTGATCCAATTGAATTGAGGTTCATGCGTTGAGATTCAACGAGAGCGACCATCGCTTCAGCAGCATCAGGATCCCGACAGCGCATTTCTTTGCAGGCATCGGTGGACCACCGTGCTGGTTGGTGCTCCATTTCACCGGCCTCAATGCTTCCAATGGCACCAACCTGTGCCTCGGCTTTGATTCCGAGTGGGGTCAGCAACGGGGCTACAAATGCAGCAGCGGCTACGAGGGGGGCGGTCAGCCTTGCAGAGGACATTCCTCCGCCCCTGAGGTCGGCTTCACCGTTTGTTCGCTTGTGCATCACCATGTCTTGATGCCCTGGCCGTGGGTGGTGAGGGAGGAAATTGTAATCTTTTGACTTGGCGTCTTGATTATCGATTGAGAGTTCAATGGGTCCGCCAGTGGTTTTCCCCTGAACGACTCCGCTTAGGAACTCTACGCGGTCTTGTTCCTTACGTTTGCTTGCATAGCGCCCACCTGGCCTGCGGGTTGCCATTGCTTCAGCGATGGCTGCTTCATCAACGATGAGTCCATTTGGAACACCTTCGAGAATCGCACCAACGCGAGGTCCGTGGCTTGTCCCAAACAGGGTCAAGCGAAGGTGTTCACCCAACTGCATTTGCATGTGACTCAATTGTTCCAACGGTGCTTCCTTCAAGAAGGTGCGTGCTTAACCATGCAGTTTTATTCGTCAGACTCGCTGTTAAGGAAGGAGGCTTCAATGACAGTGACGCCCTTGACCCTTGTCTCAAAGAAATTTTTCAGGCGTTCACAAGTTGGTTTGCTAACCTTTGGCGTAACGACCACAAGCGCAGTTCCTGAGCCGGAAATCCCGGCAGCACGCGCCCCATTGAGCAAAGAGTCATTGGTGATTTTTCTGCCTGTGACATCGCCAAGGACGCCAAGCATCGCCCGACCATTCCAAGTCAATGCCACCAACTCTCTTCCCTCTTGGAGGGCGCTCAAGGCTTGTTGGAAGGCGTCTTGGTGGGGTACGAAATCTTCCAAAGTGGGCTTATGTCCACGATCGCCCCTGCATACAATCAACAGGTGCCAATCTTCGGCACTCGGGCCACTGCTCTCCATGAGGACGCCATCTTCGATGTTTTCTGCCTGCGGATCGATGAGTTTCCAACCAGGCGTAGCACACGCCCATGCATCATCGACTGAGCCCGTGAGGGTCACGCCTGCGAGGATTTGTGCTTGGACCGAAAGTCCGACGATGTCTGCATCAGAAAGTTCGGTCGAGGTTGCCCCTGCGAGGGCACGCAGCGCAGCAATTGAGGTTGCAGCGCTGGATTTGAGGCCTTGACGAGGTGGTATTTTCGAAGCGACCGCCCAGTGGAGGTCTTCTGCTGTTTTTCCTTCGGGGAGTGAATGGCCAGCATCGGTCCATGCCTTCAGAACGCCATCAAGCAGACCATCAGGGTCGTCGAGTGCCCGTTTGCTGGGTGAATCGAGGAGGCGAACTGCCACTGGGAGGTCCAAGGCCATGCTTGCGCCATAGCCTAATCCAGCTGCGTGAAGAAGACTGCAAGCGCCATGTGCCTTGCCGTTTCCGAGTACCGCCAAATCATCACCTCTCCGAGACAATGCTCGAGATGGTGACGCCGATATGGCGGGCACCATCGTCGTCCCAACCAAGAATCTGGTCGTCAGTTCGTAACGATGTTACTGACACTGGATTCCCGCTTGTATCGACTGCCCGGACTGTCTCTGCTTGCTGTAAGAACATGTGCCCCTCTTTATCGTTTTCATCCACCCACCTGAATAATAAAAGCGGGCGTTGTTCAATCTTGAGTCGACCGATGACCAATTGGCGAGTCATGCCTTGTTTACTGGCGATGGTGACACGGTCACCAGAGTTTAATTCGGCCAAATATTTTGTCGTTCCATCGGCCATCAGTGCATAGGATTGGGGCGAACCTGCATTCACTCTGAACGGTCTTGACGGAACAAATTCAGACGGGACCGTTTCTCCATGGACGAGCATGAAACTGGAAGCATTGGAGCCAACAAGCATCCCTTCTCCAAGTTCCAGCATGGAGGTGAAATCAATACAGTAGCGTTCTCCAATGCCGCCTTCTTCGATAGATTTGATCTTCAATTTCGAGAGTGATAATGGTGTTGCGTCGTTTTCTGGAGCGGCAGGGTTCTCGCCATGCCTTTCGAGGCGCTGAGCCTTCGCAATACAGGCTGCTTCGAGCATGGACAGCTCATCAGGAATGACGATTGCATCAACACCTTGTTGAAGCGCAAAAGCGGCTCCTTGAATCTGCGCAGAGGTTGTCATTACAGCAGCAATCCTTGTTGGTGTGCCTTCGTTCGCAGCGATGAGGTTTTCAAGAGGAATCATCGACCATGATTCAAACGATACCATGAGCCACCCTACGCTGCCAATCAGTGATTTTGCCTTTTCTTGGTCCTGACTGTCTGTCACGTGGATGGCTGCTCCTACCATGTTCTTGTCAAGGTAGAGTTTGCTGCCATCAACATATGATTCCGTACCATCAATGAGGCGATCCACGCCCTCGTGAACGGGTGCAGCCCCATTGCTGTGGGTTCGGACATCGAGCCAAATCTCCATGTTCCCGCCTCATAGGTTGCAAGCCTTCATGGCATCGGCGACCGATGCATCTTGATGGACCAGCATCACAAGTGCTTTTGCAATCCCTTCCACATTTTCATGAGCAAAGACCTGCCTTCCCATGCAGATGCCCGATGCTCCGGCATCAAGCGCTGAGCGAACCATCGTAAGGATGCCTTCACTGTCACCCGTTGAAGGTCCACCTGCGACGAGGACTGGAATTGGTGCGGCATTGGCAACCTGACTGAACGACTCAGCATCACCCGTCCACACGGTCTTTGCAGCATCACAGCCTAATTCGAAAGCCAGTCGCACCGCGTGGGCATTGCAGTGTGTGATATCGCCTTGAATTGGATTCAAATGTTCGCCACGAGCGTATACCATGCCAAACATGGGCAGGTTGTGGTGCAGTGCCTCTCTGCTTAGTTGACCCATTCGCTCAATCATGGAGGCTTCATTCGGACTTCCCATGTTGACTTGGCATGATACACCCATGCCGCCTCTTGGAAGGACTTCGTCTGCGTGACCAACGATCACTTTGTTTGCAGCATCGGGTCCTGCATGTCGGGTGGAGACTGAAAAGTGAATGACCATCGAAGTGGAAGTCCCTTCACAGAGGTGGCTGAAGTGGTTCACGACGCCCTTTTGAGCCACAATTCCATCAACGCCTGCAGCAACAAGCGATTTGATGACACCCTCTGTGTCGGTCAGTCCAGGGATTGGAAAGTCAGAGGCTCCGTGGTCGATTGGAATCCACACACCGCGCCCGTTGGGCAACAGTCGTTCGAGCCGTTCTGCTTTGTCCATGCTTTCTCCAAACGGTCCCTATTCTCAAGGTTTCGCACCCAGAGGTGCTCAGTTGGATTGCTCAGAACCCCAGTGCATGAGGGCGATTTCGGCCCGGCTGAGGTGTTCTTGGAGGGTTGAACGAGGCGTGTCCATCAACTCTGCCAGTTCACGGAGGTTGATTTTCTTCGGATGCTCGTAATACCCCGATGAAACGGCGACTTTCATGCATTCAATTTGACGTTCTGTTAACAATGTCTCAACAATGCTCTTGCTGCTTTCCATCTCAACCACTTTTACTACATCTGGTGGCAGGAGTTTCCTTGCTATTTTCAAGAAGCTCGAGATTCCACTTGGGACGCCGCGAACTTTGATCGAAATCCCTTCACCACCGTATGTGTAAGGCGGAAGGATGTGGATGTTTTCGAATTTGATAGCGGCGATGGAAAGTGGATGTGAGTTCCAAACCACAATGTGGCCACCGTCGCCCACGCCGAGAACGCTCTCAACCTTGAGAAACGGAACTGAATTGAGGTCTTCCGGGCCGCACCCTTCGCAAAAAGAGGCGTGGATTAATTGGCGGATACCGTCCTCTCCGATATCCAAGTGTCCGACAACCTCCAAGGAATGCGCGATTTTCGCGATGGGAGCGTATTCGGAATTGGCGACGGTCTCGGCCGTCCACCTCAGATGGATTTCTCTCATACGGCCCTCCATAGAGCGCATGGTATATGTGCTTGCCCTTTTGATGGGGCGTTTTCAATACACGCTTCAGTCTTCTGTGGCCTGTTTCCATGAATCAAATTTATATTCGACCATCCGGTCGAACCAACTGGTCGAATGCCGCTCGCACGCTATGAATCCATTGATGAATCCCTCAAAACGAGGATTCTTGAAGTTTCCAAGCAAGAATTTGCAATGCATGGCTACGAAGAAGCCTCATACAACAAAATCATTCAAAAAATTGGAATTTCAAAAGGTTCGATGTACTATTACTTTGAAAACAAAGAAGATCTGTTCATTACCTGTTTTCTCGATGAAGCACTTGCAACGGAGAGTTTTGGTTTTGCAATGACTTCCTTCCTGTTGACAGAGGACAAACTCAGATATTGGAATTCAATCAAGGCGATGTCATCAAAGCAATGGAATGACGTTTTTCAGCACCCAGTACTGATGTCCCTCGTACGCCAATTGGTTTCACTGGGAACAGATCACCCTATTTTCCATAAGTTGAACGCAGAATGCGAGGGCTTGAGCGAGTATGGTGACCTCATGGTCATTCTCGAACACGGGGTAGAGATTGGGGCAATCCGTGATG
>JAQXFM010000309.1 GCA_029250305.1 Candidatus Poseidoniaceae archaeon
AATTGGACCAGCACATCAGTTCTCCATAACAACTTCATCCGATGATTGGCCACAATGAGCATGGCTTCGAATTGAGGGTGAGGCATTCGATTTGAAGTGACTCTCAATGAATCCATGAATCTTAATCGTAAGCAACGTTGTGCCACTTCTTGCGTCCATTCAGTCCCGTAGCGTAATGCTTCAAGTTGCTCGATCACGGTTGCCTTTAGCGATCTCAAGAGAAGGTTCCACGGTTTGACACGATCGGCGCTGGTAGCACGTCGGCCTTTGGATGCGGAGGCGTACGCCCGAACCCAGGCGGTTGGGCATTTCAGAAACAGGTCACGTTGCGTACGACTCCAACTTGGGGTGTAGTGGTGCATACCTTGCCAAGAACCGTCAAGGGTGGTCAAGCCTTTGGTCAGAACAATCCAAGTTGCGAGGCCGTAATCAAACCGTCAATGGTGACCCAAAGGGCGATTGGAAGCAAACACCATCCGATGAATTGGGCAAAGACTTCAGCACCAAATTCTCCAAACACCCTTGAAATTGATCCGCCCCAAGAAGCGATGAACCGAATCATGAGCACGACAAGGCCAGCAAACAAAGCGAGCCAAATCAAGTAAAACAAACCAAATCCGATTCCAAACGCACCGCTCAGCATCGAGGATGCTACGCCCTGTGGGAACAAGGCAGGGAAGGCGAGCCATCCGAACCAACCGAGCCAAACTCCGAGCAGCACATCTCGTTGCATGTCTTCGAGTTCTCTCCATTCTCGGAAGGCTTGTGGGAAGAGCCTGTGGAGAACCCGTCCAGCGATTTGAGCTTCGAACGGTGCACCTTTCCGAGCCGTAACGAGGCACATCTCAACCATCCAAAGCAGCATAGCGATGTCAAACCAGAACAGTAGGTTGCTGCTGATTGGTGCGAGGGTAGCGATGATCGCTGGTATGTTGACCAGAAGCACGCCGACTCCACCTGCTGCGGCAATCGATGCCCACAGAGTGCCCGGTGGCAGGGGTGTATCTGGCTCGGTTACCTCTGACCGCGGAAGGGCCATGAAGAACAAGAAAAGACCTGGGCCAAACAAGAGGCCAAAGTACTGCATGAAGGATTGCCCACCGCCTGTTGACACATCATCGATGGCCGATTCAAGGTTTTCCCGTGATGCTGAGGGCCCCTCGGAATGGGTCACGCGCATGCTTGGGTCGATCACCAACACTGCGTCGGCGACGCCTGTCGGTAAGCTGTTTGCAAAGACACCATCTTCATCCAAGAGAATTGGCCATGATGGATTGAGGCGTTGCTTAAGAGAAGCAGCGTCCGACATTCTTGCATCTATTCCTGCGACAACTTGAATCACGGCGATTTCATCACTTTTTGTGTCAAGCGTTTTATTCAATTCGAGTGCTTGCTGAATTGAGTTTTCTGATCCTGGGAGGGTGATTGCGACAACAATGGCTTTGTTTCCCTCAAGATAGTCCGAGACCATGACCGTGTTCCCCATTGTGTCATACAATTCACCATCATACACTCGGGCATGTTCTCCTATGCTTGCATCGGATCCTAAGTTGGCTTGACCCCAAGCTGTTGGAATCACAAAGATGGCCAAAAGCACCAAGGCGGCTAAGATCGGGAGCGGGGGTAAATCATCGATTCTAAACAGTGAGTACGAATAGGCCAAGAGAGCACCGACCGTGGAAAGCGTAAGGATGATTGCAGCGTTGGCAAAGCCTTTGTCGGCTGGCTCGACTTCAAAGCGGACGATTCCAAAGGCATGGCAATCGCTGTTCAAATCGCCAGAAATGGTTTGGATGCACACCTGGAGGTTCGCTTCGCCAAGTCCTAATTTTTCAACACCGGACCAAGCCCAACTGGTTT
>JAQXFM010000352.1 GCA_029250305.1 Candidatus Poseidoniaceae archaeon
GCGCATCGATCTTGATGCATTGCGTGCAGTGGCTGATGACACCACAGCATTGATGATGATCACGAACCCCAACACCCTTGGATTGTTTGAGGCAGATATTCTTGCTGCCTCTGAAATAGTTCACTCCGTGGGTGGTCAAATGTACTACGATGGAGCAAATTTCAATGCGATTCTGGGCATCACCTCACCCGGGCTGATGGGCTTTGATGCGGTGCACTTCAACCTCCACAAGACCTTCAGCCAGCCCCACGGTGGCGGCGGACCAGGCTCTGGACCGATTGGTGTGAAAGCACATCTTGCCGATTTCCTTCCCGGACCAATCGTCAAGAAACGCCCGATTGCCTCGGACGAAGCAATTCATGCCGTCGATGACATGTGGTACGGATGGTATGAGCCAACGCACAGCATCGGTAAAGTTCAGCAATGGCACGGCAATGCCGGCGCAATCATTCGATGCTGGGCGTACTACCGGCGGTATGGAAATGGTCTCAAGACCATGTCCGAACATGCCGTTCTCAATGCGAACTACTTGCGCCACGCCCTTCACCGCGAAGCAGAGGCAGCGGGTGTCTCGAGCATGATTGTTGACGGTGCTGAAACCGATGTTGCCAAGCACGAGTTCACCATTTCTCTTGGTCCAGCGAAGGAAGCCCATGGCATCTCTGCCATGGACGTCGCAAAAGGGCTGCTCGATATGGGGTACATGGCACCAACCGTCTACTTCCCACTTGTCGTCCCTGAATGCATGATGATTGAACCAACGGAAACCGAAAGCAAGGACACCCTCGATACCTTTGCTGAGGATTTTGCAAAGGTGCTCCAAGTTGATGCTGAAACGTTGCACAACGCTCCGATTACCACCCCAGTTCGGCGGGTTGACGAAGTCTATGCAGCTCGCAACCTGTGCTTGCGTCACCCATATGACGATGATTGATGCCAACGCGTAAATACGCTGACATGCTCCGATGACCATGGAACTCCGTGATTTTACCAAGCACGGATGGCGCCGGACCAAACTGGAATCAAGAGCAGCCATCGCTCTTTTCCCCATGGCTTGGGGTTTGCTCCCTCTTGCGTTTGGGTGGCTGATGTGGTTCACCAGCGTGAATGAAGATTTGATTCCCTTTTTTGGCATAGCAGGAATGCTGTTAATCCTCTTGGGCGGGCTTGCAGGTCTGTCTTCACGGATGGGTGCACTTGGCGCAAGCCGAGTTGGGATTGGCTTGTTTTGTGTTTGTTTTTCCATCGTTGGATGGGCTTTGGTGACTCAAGAGAGCATGCCTGCGTTTGTCGCACTTCTCTTGTCCTCTTTCTCGGTTGTAGCCCTCGTCAAAGGCCTTGATGTGGTCTTCAAAGACGGTGGCTATGTGTTTGAGCGTACTTGGGGCGCGAAGGTTCGCTTACCCGTTGATTCATTGCTTGGCTGGGAGATCAAAACGACTCGGTTCAGTCAACAAGCGATGGCCACCAGGCGGTTCAACTCCAATCAGTTTGTCACGATTTACGGACGCTTGGTCGACGGAGAGCCGACCATTTGTTTCGATGTTCTTGGTTGTAAAGATAAGACTGAGTTCCAATCACTCAATTTTGGCATCGATCTTGAAGGATTCACAGAAGCCATGTCTGATGCTGAGGAATGAACCGATTCCATCCTGAAATCCAATGATTGTCGAGAGGCATCTTGATGAACCACCCGCGCCGCCACCGGTGCATGGATGTAACCATTCTCTTAGGCTCGTCTTCGGACCTGCCAATCGCCGAAAAATGTACGAAAATCCTTGACCACTTCAGTGTGACCTACCAACTTCGTGTTGCGAGCGCACACCGCTCCCCTGTGTTCGTTGAAGAAATCATCAACCAAGCCGAAGCAGATGGCTGCCAAGTGTTCATTGCTATGGCCGGTCTTGCAGCAGCACTTCCAGGTGCAGTGGCTGCTTTGACAACAAAGCCAGTGATTGGTGTTCCATGCGGTGGACGTGTTCCTTACGATTCATTGTTGTCGATTGTTCAACTTCCACCGGGCGTCCCTGCTGCAACAGTTGGTGTCGACCGTGGTGACAACGCTGGATATTTGGCAACTCAAATCCTGGCGCTCAAGAACCCCGATTATGCTGCTGCACTCAAGCAAAACAAACTTGACCAAGTTGCTAGGGTCAAGGCACAGGATGCAGAAGTTAACGGGGGACAGTGAATGTTTGATACCTCGGAATTCATCGAGGAATCCATTGCTTCACTTCGTGAAACCATCGACGACGTGGCCATCATTGCTTGCTCTGGTGGCGTCGACTCCACGGTTGCAGCTGTCATTGCCAACCAAGCCGTTGGAGATTTGCTGCACTGCGTTTATGTCGACACTGGTTTCATGCGGAAGGGCGAAACCGAGGACATCGAAGCACTTCTCGCTGCTCAAGGAATCAAGAACTTGGTCACCGTCAAAGCCGCTGACCGTTATTTCGAGGCGCTTGAAGGCGTCACTGAGCCAGAACAAAAGCGTAAGGTGATCGGTGAACTCTTCATCCGGATCTTTGAGGATGAGCAAGAAAAAGTCGGTGCCAAGTACCTCGTGCAAGGCACCATTGCACCAGACTGGATTGAATCAGGCGGCGGTGTTCGTGACACCATCAAGTCGCACCACAACGTTGGTGGGTTGCCAGAGGACATGACCCTCGAAGTGGTTGAGCCACTTCGAGATCTGTACAAGGATGAGGTGCGAGATTTGGCTCGTGCGCTTGAAATCAATGTCGCTGAGCGTCAACCATTCCCTGGACCGGGATTGGCAGTTCGTACACTTGGAGAACTCACGCCAGAACGTGTTGCGGTCGTCCGCGAGGCCTGCGCCATTGTCGAAGAAGAATTCGAAGCCGCTGCCGAAGCAGGTTTGATGGAAATTCCATGGCAGTACTTTGCTGCACTTCTCCCTGTGCGAAGCGTTGGTGTCCATGGCGATGTACGTGCCTACGGCGAAACCATCGTTGTTCGTGCGGTGCAATCAATCGACGGTATGTCCGCCCGTTATTCGGAAATACCCCACGCCATTCTTCAGAAGATCAGCACTCGCATCACCAACACGGTGAAGGGTGCAGTCAACCGTGTCGTCTATGACATCACTCACAAGCCACCTGGCACAATTGAGTGGGAATGAACCTGAAAGGTTTGAATTTACGCCGATTGAGGGGTTCGAACCCTCGACCTTGGGATTAACAGTCCCACGCTCCACCAGCTAAGCTAAATCGGCATCGTTGGCCAATCGCCTCCCCTTTATGACGGCTTCGGGCATGTCACTCTCACTGAATGACCTTGATGAGTCGTTCAATTGGTTGTGTTTGCGTGGAAGCAACCGTCAATGCGTTGCTTAGGCTGTTGCGCTGAGCGTCGCTCATTGGTTGGTTGTGGTGGAATTCAATCCATTTTTGGCCTGAACGAATGGGGTTTCCCTTAACTGCGTTGAGGATGAAACCAACCGCAGGATCAATCTCGTCTTCAATGGCAAATCGACCTGCACCGTGTTCTCTCGCAATCTCTGCTAAGACCATCGAATCAATGGATTCCACCCACCCATCGCCTTGGGATTGAATTTCAGTGATGTGGTGTGCTTTTCCGAGCACATCGCTTGGTGATTCCATGAGTTCATCGGTGACGGATTGCGAAGTGCCTTGAGCGACACACATCTGTCGGAATTTTTCGGCCGCCCGCCCGTCGTTCAATGATTCGGTGATGAGTCGACGCCCATGTTCTTCATTCTCACACCGACCAAGCAGCCACAACAATGCGCCGCCTTGCATGGCGACGAGGTTGATGGTGTCTTGAGGCCCGTTTCCGTTGAGCACATGGATGCTTTCGATGACTTCGAGAGCGTTGCCAATGTGGGTGCCGATTGGCTGATTCATGTCAGTGATTTGAGCCATGGTTTTGATGCCGAGGCCTTGGGCGACACGAACCATTGATTGAGCCAGTTCCGTGGCTTGGGATTCTGTTTTCATGAATGCGGCTTGTCCACATTTGACGTCCAGCACGAGTGCTTGGAGCCCTTCTGCCGCTTTCTTGGAAACAATGGATGCCGTGATGAGTGGTATGCTGTCGACCGTGTTGGTGACGTCGCGAATGGCATAGAGCAGACCGTCTGCGGGGGCGATCGCCTCGTTTTGGGCAGCTATGCAACAACCGATTTCATCCACAATATG
>JAQXFM010000353.1 GCA_029250305.1 Candidatus Poseidoniaceae archaeon
CTCACTTCTTCATTGATTCGACATACTGCCAACCAAAGTGATTCCACTGGTCTTGAGTCCACCCTTCAGGGAGGCCTGTTGGAGGAAGTGGAGGTGGTGGCCGTTGCCCAGGAGCAACATGCTGTGCTGGCGCTGGAGCAACGGGAGCAGGTGGAGCTACAGATTGAGCCGGCACTGGTGCTGCATGTGGCGCATCTCCGAATTCTGGAACGACCTTTGGAGCGCTCATATCATCGACCACGGATTGTGTCTCATCGGTGAGTCCACCTTCAAGACCTTCTGTACGAATCCTGCGGTTGAGAACCAACATCCACATGGCCAAGGAAAGTGATACCAAAGCAACAATGTAGAGCACAATAGCGAAGGTACTTTCCGAAGCTTGTTGGGCAAGTGCATCACCATCACGAACGGTTTCGCCCTTGACAATCAGAGGGTCGACAGTTCGGCGGTCCATTTCGACTTCATCAACCAAAATCAACAATCGGTACTCGACGCTTTCACCCTCGCCAACATCTGCGACGGTGGCCATTTGTGCTTCTGTCAAACCACCTGCAGTGGCAACGAGGTCGACGCGCACGACTTCTGCCCAGAAACCGCCCTCAACTGCCTTCTGAAGCACATAGGCGACATCACCCTTACCGCCTTGATTCAAAACCTGAACTTCAAGGTAGACAGCTTCCCCTTCAACAGGTGAAGGGTCACTCCATGAAAGGACCGTGTCGTCATGACTTAAGTCAAGCGACGGACCAAGCAGTGCCAGTGGCCACGATGCGATTGGTGTCGTGAGTGAATTATCGAGGGTATCGAATGGATTGCCTGCAGCATCTGATCCTGAGACCCAGACATCGACGACGTAGGATGGAAGCAGCACTGTGGCCCCAGCATCCGTGAGGTCAAGGTGACCGGTCCAGAAAAATTGCTCACCGAAGGGCGTTGTGTCCGGAAGCGGTAGGCTGCCTCGCGATATTTCTGCCTCGCCAGCACGCACTCTGTAATGCAGAACGGCTGGTTCGTCGAGGTTGAATCCATAGTCATCCAGTGTCTCCAGCATCACAAGCAAGTCGCCAGCGTCACCAATCGAGAGAGGTGAATCTGAGGAAACTTCGTTGAGTGAAATTGCTGAGATGGTTGGACGTGAACTGTCGACTGCAAGGCGAACACGAGGTATGATTGATGTCTCATCCAAGGCAATGCCCGGCAAGTCATCGAGGCCCAATCGCAGGTCCAAGTGGCCTGAACGAACGGATGGAATCAACAAATCGAGGCTGAACTCACCAGCATCTCGAGTCGAAGTTCGCCATGTGTAATCATAATCACCAAACACGACGTCAAACGCCCCTGCAGGAGCAGGCGTGTCATCTTCTGAGAACAGAACTCGCCCGTTGACCCTCAATGCCTGCCCAGCACCGATGAGGGTCTCGCTGAATTCATTGTTGTAGTGGTTGGTTCCATCCCTCAATTCAACGGCTCGAATGTGCCCATCCATTGTATCGAATCGGAAGTCATTGTCTAAACTCCATGCGTCATTACCGAGGCCAGCCTTTGCTTCGAAACATGGCGTTTCTTCACCTACGTTGCATGGCAAATCTGTTACCAAAATTTTTGGAATAATTCTCGATTCTCCATTGGTGTCAAACTGTTCAGGGAACGTCCAAGTCAATTGGAACCTCGCAATGATTTTGATGATGCTGTTGTTGTCTTCATCAATTGATACAGAGGAGTAAAGATTCGAAACAGCGATGTTGCCGGAACCGGCTTCCATCACGGCAGTTGGCATTCCGTTTTGGTCAGCCATGAGTGAGATGAAGACCGAAGTATCATCGTCATCGTAATCGCCACCAAGCGCTAACTGAACGTATTGAATGTCTTGCCATCCATTTCGGTCGGAGAGAACAATTTGAGCGGAGTAAGGAATGCCAGGGTGCAGTGGTGATTTGTCATCGTGGCCAAGAATGGTCGAATTATCCAAGTCCAATTCCGGTTCAAATTCAACACGGATTTTGTAAGTGCCGAGATCATTATCCCAGTCTGGAATGGTTTCACCGGGAGCATAGCCACATGGAACCGTGGAATCTGGGCACACTGGGCCCTTGCCCATTGCTACCGCATTGTTTTGGGCGTCTTTTCCGGTCACATAGAAGGACACTCGTTGGCCGTGTTCGAGCATTGAATCGTCAATCAATCCTTGGAAAATATTCAGGCCACCGGGTTGAATTTCAGGGGAAGAGAGTGTTTTCATCTCATATTCATCCTCATTTGGCAAGCCATCAAAGTTGTAGTCGCTGCAACCAATCGCTGAACTTGCTTTGCATCCAATCCAGTAGTGCAAGGAGATTTGATTCGGTGGATCAACTGAATCTTGGATGGAAACGCTGAGAGATTGTCCGCCCGGGGCCGGTGGGCCCGCATGGCGTTCTTCACCGTCACCAGGGGTTGAGGAAAGTACGAGCGGTGAATTACCGTCAAGAATCAAACGAAGCGTGTTGTAGCCCGGATTGGTGTAGGTGGAACCGTTTGGAAGATCGCTTGGAATGACGTAGAAAATCATTCCACCTGGTGAGGACTCAAGAGGTGCGGTAAAGGTCATGTTGTACTCTCCAAACGCTGGGTTCTGCTCGACTGCCAACACGACAGGTTCCCCGATTGGGTCGCCATCATAGGTGACATTTTGTCCGATGATGGTCATGTTGAATTGACCTGCAAGTGGAGAGAGTTGGGAATCTTGGAAGTGAATACCACCCGTGAAGGTGAGGTTGAATCCACCACGTACCCAGTCTTGGTTGTAGAGTTCCCTTCCAGTTTCCTCATAGACGCGAAGGCCATCGAGTTGGACGTCGTTTTCCACGATCAAATCAAGCGAACTTGTTTCCCATGCAGAGACTGCAAGGCCAAGATCATCCTCGACCGAAATGAGTGCCTCGGTCCCAGATTCATCGTCCCAAGCCCAATCGACTCTGAGCGGCATGCGTATGGAGACAACGCCCAACGCATCGGTCGTGGAGGTGCAATTGGCCGCATCGAACATGACAACGCCTTCACCATCGCTGACAACAGTGCAGACATCACCACGTTCCCAGCTGAAGGCTGGGTTTTCACCGTATGAATTGCCGAGAGCAACAAGTGCATCTGTCACATAGTCAACGTCATCTCCCGGTGCAACACGGGTCACAAGGTTCCTGTAGGCACCATCCGGAGCGACGAGCCCACCTTCAAGTGATGCGTCGACGGCGCGGGTTTGCATCTTGTAAGCGACATCGATGTTTGAAATCTTGACTCGGCCGGAACTTGCTGCTTTGATTGCAATTGGGACAAGAACATCGCCATCGCCGTTTTCAGGGACTGCGTCATTGAACGCAGCAATGAGCATAGGAGCAAACTTCACATCGACGCCCACAACTGATTCGTCGTTCGCCTCGACTGCGGATTCGTTTAGGAAAAGAAGCGACTCCCATTCCCAAACTTGGTCGTTCCCGATGTCGATCCGTGGACGATCTGGATAGCCTTCTTCGTATTCGAGGAGCATGCTGTCCATCGTCGGGGTGAGGCTGGGGTCAGTGGTTGACATGCTGACGGCGTACCGAACCGTTGAACCTGCCTCATCCGCTGTGAAACTGACTTCTTGCCCGTTTGTGGCTGGCAACCATGTGCTCCCATTATCATTTGAAACTTGAACCTGAAGTGTCGTACCTGCTGGAGCGGTCGAAACCCATTGAGGTCGAACCTTGCCAACCTTTGTCCCCGCTGTGAATGGATCAGAGGTCCATGAGCCACTGGCAACATAGGATGTCGTCACCTCAACATCAACCCACCAAGAGACTGCCGTTGAGCCAATCAACTGCGCCTTCCATACAAGTTCTGTTCCGGGGTAGGAGAAGTGAATGGTTTCGTTTGATGTGACCGATTCCCAGTGCGTACCGTTGTCAGCAGAGATCCAGTAGTCAACACGGTCACCGGTCGATGCTGCTGACCAGTAGGTCTGCATGTTTGCAGCAACGATGTCTTCTCCAGACGTCGTTACGGGCCCATACCATGTGGTGGTACCCGGCGCAGGTGTGGTTTTGTATTGCCAACCAGTACCGTATTCACGGTAGTAAAGAGTGGAAGAGGACCATGTAGAGTAGCCACAGTCAATGGTGACGAATCTGTTTCCATCGTATTGGAGGCCGTAGCCGAGAGCGGAGAGAAGACGAGTTCCGATTTGTGGAACGAGCGAGGATGAAGATCCTGAAATCGACCATGCCTCAAGCTGGTCTTTGTCTTGGCTCGTGGAACCTTTTTGGCAGCGCATGAAGAAGGTGGTTGAATTAACTTCCAAACCACGCACTTGCTGACCTGTTTTTCCACACTCGAACGATGTACCAGAAGAGGACGAATAAGAGTACATATCCGTACCACGTTGGTATTGCCCGTCACCTGCACTGGAGAATGTGTAGGGGACGATGCGTCGTTGACTGTTGTGAACAATCCAGATTTCTTCTGTGTCCCGATCATAGGCAATGCCGGTGTAATCGGAGTATTGCGGTGAAACATCGTAGGTGTCGATGCAGGTCCAAGTGTCATCGCGTGAGATATCCATTTCGACAACACGATGGTATTGGGATGGCGCAGTTGCGCTGTAATGGTAACGGTAACCAGAGAGAATACCAAACATTCGCTCATCATCTGTGATGGTCCAATCGCGGAATCCATATGAGCCATAATAACTGCTCGGATGGAGGAAGTCGATGCTGCAATCTGCTTCATCAAGGGTAATTGTCGACTCACGAGACAAATTGTTTGGATAGAGGCGGTCGACGATGTTGTGGAAGGTCGAGCCGCTCCACTTGGACATAAACACCCAATCGTGGTGCTTGAGAACCGCACCCTGAGATTGCTTGTTTAGGTTGTTTGCTGTTTTGAGAACCTGTTGAGAAAATCTGTTTTCAGTTGCATTGGAAGTATGAGGTTGGCGCAAGGCATACGAACCGTTATCCAACCAAGCATCTGAATTTCCATCTGTGAATTCGTCGTATCCATGGGGGAAGAAAGAATCAGTTGTGTTGGCGAATGCAAGACTCAAATCACCTGAACGGGCATCAGCAGCCGAAGGAAGTCCTTGCATCCAATCGGAACGGTCGTCATCGACGATCTGCGACCAACCAGTGGCGGAGGCGCCAGAAAGCGTCATGGTAACATCTGTGATTTTGGCACCACGGGGTATGGCCACTTCTGCGCCGGCGTCTGCATTGCCGCCTTGGTAGAGGGCCACGTACTCGGTAGAACCGTCCGCAAACTCATAGACGTGACGAGCGACACCCGCCGCATCCGATGGTTGAACCAAGACGTCAGCAAATGGCGACATTGGTGACAGCACCATGATGATGAAAAGCAAAAACATCACGCCGCGGCCGGCTGGAATATTGTCTTGCATTACGCGGTCCATGTTTGAGCACATGGGCTTGAGGCTTTAGAGGGTGCGCTGTCGTGTCAGAGCGATTTCATGAACCGGTCTGACGTGAATCGTATCGAATCGGCGAGGAGTCACCACGAACACCATCTTCTTCATCGTCATGAACTTCGAACCAGTCGACCATCCAGTCGCCGTCAGTATCCCAGTTTGTTGGGTCGGTACCTTCAGCGATGTGATCGTTATCGAAGTCGAGCAAATACCAGCCAAATTCATGTTCGCCTACTGAACGAACTGGCGAAGAATATGGGGAAGCTTGGTAGTAAATTTCCCACGCATCGGTCCAGTTTCCAGCAAGGTGAACTTCATCATCACCAGAATCGAGAACGAGGAAATTCGTATCCTTGTCATCAACAATGTAGGCAAATCGGATGTCGTTGGAAAAGGATTGATCCATTTTGAGGTAATTTTCCGTGCTTGCGCCGTTCTCATCAAGACCGAGCATAGCGGCTCTAAACTGCCACCATTCGAGGACAATTTCACCATCGTAAATCAAACCGCTCAGACGAACTGCATTCGGTGATGCGTAATCGGAGTTCGTGACAGCATAGAATTCCTGGAAATTCGTGTACGGCTCGTAGACACAACCTGCCCCGGTGCAGTCCCAATTTCCATCTTGGTCAGGGTCAAGGTTTGCATCGAGAGGGTTTGCCGGATTGAGCGTGAACCATGTGAAGGTCAAATCGGGCCTGCTGAGTGCCCCACCTGCACCTTGCTGAGACAATGGCAAGCAAGAATTCGTATCTGTATCACATGCACCGCCGGTGGCGGCGTCAATCCAAACAACTCGAATCCTCAAATATGAACTAAAGTTGTCATTCGATTCATTCCATGCCTTGGCATATTCATACCAATCTGGAATCATATCACCATCGGTGTCGTTGTCACTCGGATTGATGCCATACTTAAACACTTCACGGCCATCAGAGAGGTTGAAGTCTCGGTCATGGGCAGTCACTGCGCCGTTCACCACGGTCGTGGTGTAAGTAACACTGTCGCCATCTGAGTCATTCAAATCCGGTCGAGTTTGGTTGTCCCATTCCATCCAGTTGGTGAAAGGAAGGTCCCCAAGACCAGGCTGAATAACATCGCTCGAAGGCGTGAAAATACGCCCGCTCCATGTGCCTTGGTCGGCTGGAATATCAAACGCAGTTCTTCCATACCAACCGTCTTGGTCACCGTCGTAATCGACGTCCCAAGGATTGATTGGATTCGACGCCCAGTGGTTAATTGTCGTCGCATCTTCCATGCCGTAGAGAGCATAGCAGTATTCCCAACCATCTGAAATTCCATCGCCATCGGAGTCATCGCTTGTTGGATCCGCTACACCAATGAGTGTTCGATTGAAATTGTCGAAGTTGAATTCGTTGATCTTTTCCATTCGATCAGCACTGTCCTGGGATTTTTCCACGAAATCATCGTAAATTGCATCCTTGGCTTGAACAAGGCTCATACCAGTTTCTTCCATGTATGCGTTCATTGCATCTTCACCGAAGTCAATGATTCCAAGGGCAGCAGGTACAGAAGACCGTTCGAGGTATTTACCCCATGTGCGAGATTCCCATTCACGTAGATTGCTGAAGGTTTCATTTTGGCTGATTGTACCATCGCCGTTGCAATCGAAACTGTCTCCATCTGTGTCAAGGTTGACATCATTATCGATGAGTGGGTTCATGCTCCAACGGTTCTGGTCCAAGTTCCACGCAGTGAACCAATACTCAAATCCGTCATACATTCCATCGCCGTCCGTGTCAGGATTGGTTGGATCGGTCATTCCCAAAAGAATCGAAATGATTGCGTTTGGTGGTTCGCCTTGTTGCCATCCATTGAAGTCAGTCAGTAACCGCTTTCCACGGGTCTCTTTCGTGATGAGAATGTTGAACACACGCTGAGCTTTCTCCGTCGCTTGTTGCGCATCCCCATCGATGTGGAGCAGTGGAGCATCGCTTGGATGATCGATTCCATTTTCAGGATTGGAGGAGGCGAGCGCAAATTCTTGCGCATCGATCAAGCCGTCTTCATCGCCGTCGAAATCGCCGTCGCCAGCGACCAGTGGATTCAGCGTCCATGTTTCTGCGGAGAGGTTCCATGCGGTGAACAGGTGTTCGATGCCGTCAAGCATGCCGTCACCATCGGTGTCAACGTTGTTCGGGTCTGAAGTCCAACCGCTGATGTTGATTTGATCCTGCGTCAAGAATGAACCAAACGAAGCAGTCGTTGAGATGCTTGGCCATTGTTGCAGTGCAAACGCTTGGCCAACGGTTGTAACAAACCATTGAGGAGACGATCGGTTTGCATCCGTTTCGCTGTATTCCGGGGCAATGGCATTGTATTCTTCCCAATTGGCCATACCGTCATCGTCAGCGTCTTGCCAACGGTCAGAGGCATCAAGTGGATT
>JAQXFM010000026.1 GCA_029250305.1 Candidatus Poseidoniaceae archaeon
CCAAATTGGATTCGGACGGTCAGTAAGACATCGCCGGGCTCACCTTCTGGGTGATCGTGACCTTGGCCTCTGAGTCGAGAGATGGTTCCATGCTTCACGCCGGGCTTAATGGTGGTCTGTAATGTGACGGAAGTTGCTTCCATCGTTCCCGCTTGATTCGGCTTCAGTCGCTTGAACGTGAAAGGAAACTTGCCTCCCTGTTCAGCTTGCTCGACCGTGACGTCGAGGCTCACTCGAATGTCTGAGCCCTTTTGCCGTTGACGAGGTTGCTGGCGCTGTTGGCGTTGTTGCCGGCCACCCATGCCACCACCGCCAAACATCTGGCGAAGCATGTCATCCATGCCCCCGCCACCGCCGAAGGATGGCCCTCCGCCGCCGCCAAACATGTTGGACATGCGCTGTTGCTGCTCGTATTCATTGCGTTCTTTGGCGGTGCCAATGGTGTCGTATGCTTCTTGAATTTCTTTGAATTTCGCCTCAGCCCCATCGTCGTCAGGGTTTCGATCTGGATGGTACTGACGGGCTTTTTTGCGGAAGGCACGCTTGATTTCAGCGTCGCCAGCATCCCTGCTCACACCCAACAGACTGTACGGGTCTTTCTGTGCCATTCGACCTTGCTTCACCGCCCCTCCCACATCAACCCTCGCCTTCTTACCTGATGGTGGAAAACGGGGGATGACGGCGCGGTTGTTCGCGTCGGAGTGGTTATAATCACCATGTTAGTGGCTTGGTTGCCCGAGGTTGTACCATGTCTGGTGAAACTGCAGAAAAACGCTCCTTTGAAGATAAAGTTCAGGACCGCCAAGATTGGATTGAGTCCCAATTCCGTCGAATTTCCCGCGGATCGTGGGCTCGAATCATTCGAATGGCCCGGAAACCAACTCCGCAAGAATTCAAGCAAACCTGCATTATCTGCGGAATCGGCATGTTTGTGCTCGGTGGAATCGGGTTTGCAATGCTTGTCCTCATGGACAACTTCCTTCCTTGGATGCTCAACGATGTCATCGGCATCGGAAACTGATTGGAGTGATTTGTAATGGTAAACGCATTTGTCGCATTCGTACGATTTGAAGAAAAGTTGCTGCTTCTCCGCCGCAACAAGCAAGACGCTGATTTCGCTGCCCTGTGGGACGGCGTTTGGGGCGTTGGCGATACGCCAGAGGAAGTCCTCACCCGTGTCTCTGAATCCACTGGTATTCCTGTTGAATCCTTGCACTACCAAGGTGCCGGCATCGACCGTGGAATCGACATGGGCCGAAACCTTGTCGACGTCATGCCAGTGTTGGTTGTCGCAAGCACCGATGAAGTGACGCCAATGGGTCGCTACACCGAAGCAGAATGGATCGATCCTGGAACCCTCCAAGATTACAACTGCATCTTCTCGAACCTCGATATGGAAAACAACACCACCCTCTTCGGCGAAATGTACGGATCCGTTGGCTCTTTCCTGTACATCGTCAAGACAGCGATTGGTTCCGAGCAACGGGTTGCCAACGAAATGTACGCTCGATTGCACGGCAGTGGTTCCCTTACTTCCCTTCAAGGCGAGATTATGTCCGTCCTTCACCCAACTGGAATGCGTGGTTACCTCTTTGTTGAATCGAGCGCACTTCACCACGTGGAGAAGCTGATTGGTCGCTCCGGTGGCCGAGATCCAGCCGCTCGCCGTGGACTCAACCAAACACCACTCAAGAACGCTAAGACAGTGCTGCCTGGCGCCGCACCACTTGGCGATATTTTGCCATACCTCGTACCAAAGGCAGTCACATCCGGAATCGAAGTCGGCTGCATCGTCGAAATCGTCACTGGCGCATTCAAGGGCGAGAAGGCTCGGGTGCTCAGCGTTGCAGAATCAAAGGAAGAGGTCAGCATGGAATTGTACGAACAACCAATCCCTATGACCCTCAACATGCGTGGCGACCACGTCCGTGTCGTGGAGCGTGTGGAGTGATTTTCACAGGGCCAGACGGCCAGCACCCATCGCACAGCGCGATTATATAGGGGTGTTTTGTCGGCTGAATGCCCACACTAGTGAGTAATGGAGATGAAGACTATGCCAAAACCATGGACATCCGAACTCATCAAGAAAGCTCTGGGCGTCAAGAAGTGCAACGGTAGCATGGAAGCTGCGGTTGAAGATCTGTCGCTCGAGAAGGCAATGGATGTCGCCCGTGACAAGAACGGACAAGGGCATCTTACCGGTGCTGATTTGAAAGCACAAACAAAAGAAATCATTGGAACATGCGTTTCAATGCGAGTCAAAATCGACGGTCACTGGGCAAATGACGCCCTCGCCATCATTAACAAAGGAGAATGGGACGAGCGGTTTAATTGAGACTCACGGACCGTGGTAGAGGCGTCTTTGAGCGCTTCGCTGACCACAGGGGTGAACAAAAATGGAAGAAAAAATAACACAAGCAATATCGGATGCACTTGAGCATGCACCTAAGCGCAAGTTTGTCGAGTCCGTGGATATCGCATTCACGATCAAAGACGTCGACTTGAAGAACCCAAACAACCGTATCAAGGAAGAAATCCGCCTTCCTTCTGGTCGCGGTCGTGAACTAAAAATCGCAATGTTCGCCGCTGGCGAAGCAGCAACGAAAGCAAAGGCTGCAGGCATTCACGTCATCACTCCACAAGAAATTGAAGACCTCGGTGGCAACAAAGGAAAGGCTAAGAAAATCGCAAATGCTTACGATTTCTTCCTCTCTGAAGTTCCTCACATGGGTCTCATCGGGCGCTACCTCGGTGTCGTGCTCGGTCCTCGTGGCAAAATGCCTCGTCCAGTCCCTCCAACCCTTGACCCAGCCGTTATCGCTGCAGGTCTTCAATCCACAGTCGTGGTGAAGTCCGGTGACAAGAAAACCTTCCAAATTTCGTTTGGAACCGCTGGACAATCCAAGGAAGAACTCAACGCCAACGCAATGGAAGTCTACAACCGTGTGATTTCCAAGCTTGAGCGTGGTATTGGTAACATTCGTTCCCTTTACATCAAGACAACCATGGGTCCATCACAGATGGTCGAGGTGATCAATTGATTCCTAAGGTCGTTTCTTGGAAGAAGGACACGGTCAAGGACCTTGTCGACCTTCTCAACAGCGGTGACACCATTGCTGTCATCGATATTCACGGTGTTCCTGCTGGCGCCATGCTTGGCATGCGCGCTTCGCTCCGCACCGATATGAACATCCAAGTTGCAAAGAAGCGCTTGATGCGTATTGCTTGGGAACAAGCCGGCTACGACGCTGACAACATCGAATCATTGTTCGATGGTGCAGTGCAACCAGCTCTTGTGTCCTCCTCGAACCTCAACTCCTTCGAACTCTTCACTGAATTGAAGAAGACAGAAGCCGGTCGTGCTGCAAAAGAGGGCGACGTCGCTCCTCATCAGATTGTTGTTGAGAAGATGGACACTGGTATGCCTCCAGGTCCAATAGTGGGCGACCTCAACTCGGTCGGAATTCCTGCAAAGATCATGGGCGGTTCCGTGCAAATCCAGAAGCGAACCGTTGTCCTCGAAGAAGGCGATGTGTTCGAAGGCGAAATGGGTATGATGCTCTCCAAGATTGGTATCAATCCAATCGTTACAGGTCTACGACTTTGTGGAACTCTTGAGGCAGGCACATTGTTTGCCCCAGCGACCCTTGACATCGATTACGAGCAATTCGAGACCGACCTCGTCAGCTACGCTGCTGGCGCTTTCAACCTCGCTTGCAACATCACATGGTTCACCAACCAAACCATGCCAACAATTCTTGCAAAGGCCAGCCGAGAGGCAATGGCCGTTGCATTGGAAGCTGCAATCGCAACTGCAGAGACCATGCCACATCTCGTTGGACGAGCCCACAACAGCGCTATGGCTGTTGCTGGACAACTTGACAGCGACGCACTCGACGAAGAACTTGCAACCATGCTGGGCGCAGCAGCATCTGCTGCCGCATCCGCTGCAAGTGCTTCTGAAAGCACTTCTGAGGCACCAACCGAAGCCGAAGAAGAGGAAGAAGAGGAAGAAGAGGAAAGCTTCGGCGGACTCGGAGATCTATTCGGTTGAACCACAAATGAGGTGAAAAAATATGGAATACGTATACGCTGCAATGCTACTGCACGCTGCTGAAAAAGACATTGACGAAAAGACAATCAGCGCCATTTTGAAGGCTGCTGGTGTGACCGCTGACGACGCTCGAGTGAAAGCACTCGTTGCATCGCTTGCTGGTGTCGACATCGCTGATGCAATGACCCAAGCTGTTGCTGCCCCTGCTGCTGCCGCTGCTCCTGCAGCTGGCGGTGCTTCTGAAGCCGCTGCCCCTGAAGAAGAGGAAGAGGAAGAAGAAGAAGAAGCTGGCTTCGACGGTCTTGGATCCCTTTTCGGTTGAAACAGGTATCGAGCGCCGCCGAGCGCACAAGGACGCGCGTCTTGCACGCGTAGCCTCGTGATGCGCGGTTGTCCGATTCGGTCCCTCCCGCGGAACACCTCGCCCTTTGGGGCGGGACTGTGGGCTAGCCGTGCACACGCATCACCAAACGGAAACGTTTGATCGAAACAACTCCACACAGCCGATAGGCTGCTTCGTGAAAACCGCATCAAAGCGTTGATGCGGCAACCCTGTCTGGAACCACCATGGTCCGACGAGCTACCACCGATCTCGAGGTCAGTGTCTCGCCTGTTCACGCCATCAAAACGCTTCGTTTGCTCGCAGAGGAAGCTGGGTGGTCGATGGAGCGCCACGAAGGTTCTCGACTCGTCGATCGATTCGCCATCATCATGCCGATGGCACAATCCACCCGAACCCTTGGAATTCGTCTTCTTGATGGGCCACTGCGCGGCCTTGAGATGACTGCGTGGTCAGAAACCCGCGGTTCTGCTGGAGCGCTCAACATCACATCCTGGGTCATGCCGGGCGGCATGGATCACGAATTGAATCAGTGTTTGCTTGAGCACTGGGTGGCACGTGTTCCAAGGTGTCCATGGCACTGGACATTCTCAGAACGTTCGAAGGTTGGCTACATGCTCCCTGTGTGGCGGAAAGCCAGAAAGAAATTTAGCGAACTTGGTTTTGATGTCAAGAAAAAAGGGTGGCCGAACCAACCACGGTCAGAATGGCCAAACTGACCTCCATCAACGACCCACCTATCATGATAGCGTTCAACCTTACGATTGGGGAGCGTGCCTCCCCGTAGGGGAGGCGGATGCATTTGCTGGGTTCGTTATCTCAATCTTTCAAATCGGTTTTTCTGGCGGTGCTGATGGTGACGATGTCACTTTCAGCTGGAATCGTTGAAATTTCTCGAACACCAATGCTCGACTCGCAAGATGTCGCCTCAGTTGGTGCGAGTTGCTCATACATTTCACGCAGCGTTGGCGAATCGATTTATGTCGATCCAGTCAACGGTTCGGATGATTGGGATGGAACCTGGTCGTGCCCAAAAGCAACACTTTCCGATGCTCTAAACGATTCAGTCGCCAACGATGAAATCGTATTGTACAGCGGCCGGTATCACGAAAATGTCACTGTGGATAACAAGGATAACCTTCTGATTCGTGCTGCAAATGGCGCTCGTGTCGTGTTTGATGGAACACAAAGCATCGCTGATGATATGGATGTCACATGGACCACAGCAGACAGCGATGGCATCCAAGAAGTGACCTTGCCGGTTGATGGTTGGCAGTTGTTCTTGGCCTATGAGGAGCAAGTTCCTGCCCGCTGGCCAAACGCACAGTTTTCGGATGAGACTGTATTCAATCGCTCGTATTGGGCAGAGGGAACCTTGACTGGTTCCAACAATGCTTACACCGTAGGCTGGCTCACCGATGCAGGCCCTGAAACAGGTGTTCATTCAGGACTCAATGAGACAATCAATGCCACCGGCCTTGACCCGGAAGGGGCTATTGCGGTCATGAACCTCGGCTCGTTCCGCAGTAACAGCCGTGTAATCACGGATTGGAATTCAGCAAACGGAACATTCGCTTACGACGGAAACGGCGTAGGTTGGAAAACCAAGCACCATGCGTACTTCCTCGAAGGCAAGCGAGAACTTATCGATGTGGATGGAGAATGGTGGTTCAACAACACAAACAATCGGCTCCACTACAAGGCGCCAACGGGTCAAGACGCCAACAATCTCGATCTCCGTGTCAAAGTTCAACCCTTTGCAATCGGCGTTGAGAACTCCGACGGCGTGACGATTCAAGGCATCGACTTCTTTGGAACAACCGTGAACTTCAACGAGTGCGATGGATGCAGTTTCACCAATTCCACACTCGAATATCCAAGCACCTCAAAGCGCGGCTTGGGAATTGTTGGGGAATCCGAAGATGACCGCTGGATGACCCGTTTCTACCGAAGCACCAACAGTTTCGTCGACAACATTTCCATCACCAATACCGACGGCGGAGCGATTGAATTTCAAGGCTCAGCGGGCCAAACAAACAACAACACGGTGAACAACTCCTACTTCCATGCCATTGACTGGTCGGCCGCCGATCAGAAGGGGTTGATGGTGACCATCTACGAAGGCGGACGAGACATGTACTTCACAAACAAC
>JAQXFM010000075.1 GCA_029250305.1 Candidatus Poseidoniaceae archaeon
GCCAAGCACCTCGGCCATTGCTTCGGCCATCGGGGCAATTGTTGCTGTGACGAGCACAAGACGGTGGCCTTGACTTCGATGCCATTCCAATTTTTCTTTAGCCTCATCCGTCACCCGCAGAGCTAATTTCTCCTGGGCAAGGCGGGTTGAATAGGACTCAAGGACATGCCATGAAGCAAGCGAAAAGTGGCCTCTGTTTCGAGCAGCATCATACACTGCTCGGCCCCTCAGGAGGTTGCCGATGAAGCCAAGCGTCCAACTGACGGCCCCCACAGGAATTCGCCACGGTCGGCGCTTGCCGAGTTCAGCAGCGAGGGTCTTCTCACTCGAGGCGTCCAAAAGGGTACCATCCAAGTCGAAGTAGGCTGCGACGGTCCCTGACATGACCACAGGGGGCCACCCACCATACATGAGCGCGACCCCATTTTCTGTGCCAAGGTCAGCGTTTTTGCGGTGCTTGGTCGCAACCAAGTTCGCCATAGACACGTCGCCCTGCACGGTGGTCTTGCCACCACTCAAGTCGATCCCCAAGATGACGGGGAATAAAGAAGCCAACTTTGCGAGGCGTTAACCCATGATTTCTCATCGACTTGTCATTGGAAAGACAGGCGACAATGGATTGTGCTGAGCACCCCGGGTTCGCGCCCACAAAGCGCATGATCTCAATTTTAAGGCGTTCAAAGCGTGCTCGTTTCTGGGAACCTTTTCCCTCTCTGCGTGGTGGCATAGTGAGAAAATCGCATTGAACCGATATGAAAGAAACGGTGGCAGTCCCACTCTAAAAACGGCGCAAAATCAGTCAAAAGTGACTTTTTGCGTGGTTTTCCAATTCGCAGTGGCAAGTTTCTTGGCTTTTCCATCTGCAATGATTGGGTGGATTGTTTTCAGTTCGCCGTGCATGCCACGAACTTGGAACTTGACCCTCAACTCTGCTGCTTCATCTCGGACGACGGCTTCCAATTGCTCTTCATCTAAATCGATGGTTGCAAGCGTCGATCCGTCGGTGATGCTTGAGATTGTGAAGGTCTTTCCAGAAACGGAAAGTGTGGGCCTGAAGTCCATGTCGTTTGGATGATTCATCCACACTGAAACATCGACGGACAGGGAATCTCGGATGTTGACTCGGCTGATTTCAACAGTATCGACCATGGCAATCAACTCATCCGAAGGGTCTGGTATTGATACGCCTTTCCATTCAGCAAAGTGGTCACTCGTAGGCAATTTCTACAAGTTGCGGGACATGAATCTTGACCACAACAGTCAGTGTCCAATCGTTGCCTGGATCTGGGTCGGGTGCTCCCGCAAACAGTGGGTCCGGATCTGCTTGTTGTGCAACAACCGTCCACACCCAATCGCCTTGACCCGAACGAGCGCTCGGATTTGACAGTAAAAATTCCATGAGATCCTCTGCCGAGTCTGAGTCAAAGATCCCATCTTCTCCAAATCCGTTCAAGCCGTCGTCTGCCACGGTTGCTGTAGCCGATTCGTTTGAGGTGATGTTCTCTCCTGCCGTTTGTTCAGAGCGCTTGTAATTATCATCGACGATGTACAGGTTGAGGGAGAAGTTGTCTTGGGGAGCAATCACATCTTGAGCGAGGGTGAGGATTCCCTCGTAATCAAGAATCCTGCCTTGGACCCCGGGTGTAATGTTGCCTTGCCATTCCTCGCCTTGGTCAAGGTACTCATCCCAGGAGTATTCGACTTCCACTGTTTCCCATGTCACTTCATAGCGACGGGTCATGATTTCAAGTTTGAACACTTCTTGGACCGTTGCGCCGTTCCCGTCATCCAAAAAGATGCTTCCAGTGATGGTTCCTGATGTGTTTGTTGGTACCAGCACAGTGTCTGTTGTCGCATCGACATCGTTGCGCGGGTCACCGTCCTTATCGCTGTCCTCGCTCCAATCAAGATCCCATTCAAACATGAGGTCCTTCCCTTCTGGATCGTAACTATCACTTGCGTCAAGCAGGGCGGAATCGCCTGAACGAATCGATTCAGGGAACGTGAGATTCAGTTGTGGGGCGCCATTGACGAAGACAATGGTGGTGATGTCGTCGGTGCCGCCTTGGTCGTTTGTAATGGTTAATTGAGCATTGAAGACCCCGAATGAGGCGTATGTGTGTGAAGTAAATCCAGAGACCGTTTCGGAGGCTTGTCCGTCTCCAAAGTCCCATTGGTAGGTGGTGATGAGGCCTTCAACGGCATCGGAATCTCGAGCATCGAACGTCACGGTTTCTCCTTCTTGGATTTGGAGAGGGTAGGCGTTGAGGGAGGCTCGTGGG
>JAQXFM010000165.1 GCA_029250305.1 Candidatus Poseidoniaceae archaeon
CAGATGGCTTAGAGGCCATTGCGGCACAACGCGCCCAATTAGGCCTCGTGCTGGGCACATATACACCCGAAATCATACGCTTGATTGCAGAAAAAGCCGCCCATACGGGTGACGCAAGAAAGGTAATCGAATTACTCAACGCTGCTGTTGAGCGATGTGAAAGTCGCCAGGATGGCCACAACGCAACCCACCTGATCATCGATGATGTTCACGAACCTTCGAACACATCCTTCACCGCTCAAGGAAGCAATCTTGAGCTGATCGACGATCTCAATCCACATTCAATGCTCGTTCTGCTGGCGGTGTGCAGACGGCTTACAAATCAGGAAACGATGACAACCGGCGACGTCGAACAACTCTACGCCGTGGTCTGTGAGGAGTACGAGGTCAAAATGAAGAGTCACACCACTGTATGGAAGTACCTGAAGGAGTTTGAAACCCGTCAACTCATCGTCACCCGAGTGGCCACAATCGGGGGAGGGCGAGGCAGAACAACACATTTGAGCATGCCTCATTTTCTTCCAAAAGACATTGCGAGCCGGCTCGAAATGCTCTTGAAAAAGAAGATTTGATGACCAAACCCCCTTCCAAGTTCATACGGTGGGGCTAAATACGGGTCGATGGTCGGAAGGGCGTTCTAGAGGTGTAAATATGGCTGTTGGACAACAAGGAGAATTCGTCGCCGTCGTCAATGATACGGACCCTACCAGCGGTGGTAAGTCCTATTCACTCAAAATTAGTGGTAACAACCACGCTCAACTTTTGGGTAAAAAAATCGGCGATACCGTCGATGGAATCTTCGTCGGCGAAGGTGAACAAACACTTTCAGGTTACAAATTGCAAATCACAGGCGGTTCAGACAAGACCGGAACGCCTCTTCGACGTGACCTCGATGGAGGATCACGCCAAGCAGTCCTCGTCACCCAATCCGTTGGTTTCAAGGGCCACAACCTCGTTTTCAAGACGAAGGGTGGCGAAAAGAAGCGATTCCGCTACAAGCCAGACGGTCTGCGCAAGCGCCGATACTTCCGTGGCAACACCATCAACCAAGACACACGTCAAATCAACCTCAAGGTCATCGAATCGGGCAACAAGTCCCTCGGTGACATCCTCGCTGCAGGTAGCGAAGAAGCATCGGAGTGAAACCCGAGAGGGTAATCGGAAGAATGGAGTGATGGAAGCATGGCACGAGCGCTTCCAGCACAACCACAAGTCAACATCGGCCTCGTCGGTCACGTTGACCACGGTAAAACCACACTCACCCAAGCCCTTTCTGGCGTTTGGACAGATACACACTCCGAAGAACGCAAGCGTGGAATCTCGATTAAACTGGGCTATGCTGACACGGCTTTCTACAAGACCAAGGAAGGTCAATTCTACCCAACTGGCCGAAGACCTGACGGGGCTGAAGATGTTGCAGATGAGCTGCAACGAGTTGTTTCATTCGTTGACGCTCCAGGCCACGAGACACTCATGGCCATCATGATCACCGGCGCCTCCATCATGGACGGTGCCATGTTGATGGTGGCAGCCAACGAAACATGCCCTCAACCACAAACCAGAGAGCACCTCATGGCGCTCGAAATTGCTGGCATCAAGAACATCGTCATTGTTCAAAACAAGATTGACTTGGTCAGTCGAGAGCGAGCCATTGAATCGCATCAAGAGATTTCGACATTCCTCAAGGGAACCATCGCTGAAAACGCGCCAATCATTCCAGTCTCTGCCCACCATGACGTCAACCTTGACATTCTTATTGACGCAATTGAACAAACCATTCCAACACCGGACCGCTCAAGCGACAAGCGCTCCATCATGCACGTTGCCCGTTCCTTTGACATCAACAGACCCGGCACCCGCCCAACGAAACTTCGTGGCGGTGTCATCGGTGGAAGCATCGTGGAAGGAACATTTGACCTCGGCGATGAGATCATCATTGGCCCCGGTCGAAAAATTGAGCAAGGAAACAAAACCCACTGGGAGCCGATTGAAGCAACCGTGAGCAGCATGCAGGGCGGAGGACTCAACCTCGACACCATGCATGCTGGCG
>JAQXFM010000340.1 GCA_029250305.1 Candidatus Poseidoniaceae archaeon
TCGTATGTCTTGCGCTCTTCTTCCTCTGCGGCTTCCCTCATTTTCTGTTTCAATTCAGCGTTTGAGACTGCGACCCATGTCCATGGTTGCAAGTGCGCCCCGTTCGGTGCGGTTCCGCCCGAAAGAATTGCCAATTCAATCAACGACCGATTGACTTTTTTCGATGAAAAATGACGCGTCGTGCGGCGTTTCCTATTTTCTTCATATACCTCCGTAGCTTTTGAAATCATCTGATTTTCCGGCATTTCGTTCCACTCAAGTGGAATAAAACCCTTCCCATCCATGCACCTGCGACACCGGCGGTGGCTTTCAGTGCTTGTCGTTACAATCAAGCTTCAGGCATCCGGCCGCGCATCCTAAGCCATGATTCACTGCCAAACATGAGGGCGTACATGGCGGCGAGCCAAAGCGTTGGTCTGCCCCATGCCTCGAACGCCATCGTTTCGGGACCAATGCCCTGTCCAAAGGCAAGAAGAGCTGTGAGCCAGGCCAAGGTGAGGCCGTGAAGCGCCCAGCGAACAGACGCCATAATTTGCGTCGAGTTTGCTTTCATTTCAGTCATTTCTACTTCAGTCAAAACAGCGGTGACGCCCTTCAATTTATCCAAGGCCGTACCGCCATTCCATCGAATTTGGCCCAGTTTGAACCGGCTGAATATTTCAATTCCCGTGAACATGGTGACCCAAACCACGACCACCTCAAGGAAAGGCTCAGCACCGAGTAAATTCAGGTCACCTTGCGTGGACCATAGCAACAGACCCCACAGCCATGAGATCAGAAGCAGTTGGAAGGTGCGGGCAAACTTGGTGATGCGATGCAGCAGTTCAGCATCATGGGAGAGCAACATTTCGAGCGCAATCACAAGGCATGTCGTTGCAGAAAGGCCAACGCTGACGAGCAACCACCACCAATCCAAATCCCCATCGCGCCATGCAAACATCAACGCAATCATCGTCCACGCTAAGGCCAACACGGAAGCAACATTTGCTGTTGCTTGCATGGTGTAGAGCGGGTCTCGTCCGTCTTTGAGGACAGCAAAACCACCCATGAGGCGGGTTTCAAATGCTGAATCGTCAACAATGCCATGCGCAGCAGCGGTCATGCCGCCAACAGCCTTGATGCGGGCCTTGTCGATGATCGACTCCGCTTCACCTAAGGACCACTCATCGTCAAGTCCGCCACGGTTCCAAGCCGAGCCACGGCTTGCAGAATGTGCTGCTCCAGCCCCTCTGTGTTTGGTGTTTCCAGACGACCGTGTTTTGGCCCAGGCTCTGATTTCATCGGACATGATTTCTTCGACTTGATCTTCGTTCAATGGAGCACCGTGGTCGGTGTAGAGCCATCGACATTGAATCGGCACGGGAGCAGGGTCAACATCCGGTGCAACCATCTGGAATTGCCCCGGTCCGAGGGTTGGCAGTTGGGCAACCAAATCTTGGTCGCCTCCACTTTCTTTCAACAAGTGACGGACCTTTTCGACGTCTTGCGGTTGGGTAAAGCGACCGATAAACGTCGTGTTCGCCTGCGCCAAGATTTTGTAATCAACGTCGCTGACGTTCTGCGTAGCAAGAACACATGCAACGCCATATTTTCGTGCTTGTTTGAAAATGAGTTTGATGAGGTCCTTTGCAGGAGGATTCCGTGGGTGTGGTGGCAAATATGGCGCCACTTCATCCATGAAGAACAACAACTTCAATTCCCCATCAGCGGGTTGTTGCGTCAACATCCAATCGTAGAGCTCACGTGAGAGTTCTTGGACGAAATACTGCTTCTGTGCTTCGTCTTGAATGGTGTTGAGGTACACAATATTGAGTGGGATTTTCCCAGGGACAGCAGGCTCGACGAAGGAATCGATGTCGATTGGCACGCCGTTGGAAAAGAGCAACTGATTAACGCCAGAGGAATAGGCTGACAATCGCCTCGCCAAATCGTTTCGAGTGGTTTTTGGTAAACGCTCTTCGAAATCAGTGAGTCGGTGATCGATCATCACTTCTTCCCATGTAGGGACGTCTGGTTTCTCTTCACCTTCTTCGACTTCGTAGAAACACTCAGGGTAGAGGTGGCGTGTGAACTCTTGATTTGGCTCACGTACAACCTTTGCAAGGGCCTGGAAATCGCCTACATCAAGGCCGTGTTTCGTCCCCTCAACAAGAATTTCATAGAGGAATGGCTTGACGATTTTCCCCTGTGCCTTTTCCACATCATACCCTGCAAGACTTGTGAACCCTGCAGCAACCATGTCCCAGGCAGTGATTGCTTCTTCAGCATCTAAATCCGGGGGAGGTGCTCGAAACGGATCGATGCAGAGTGGCAATCCTTTGGAACGCAACGGGGTCCAAATTCGGACCTCGCACATTTCCATCAATTTCTTTGCCCTGCTAACATCCCCTCCTTCCTTTTCCAATTCAGCAGGTTCGATGCCGAGCGCGAGCCTTGCCAAGTCGCCTTGTGGATCGATAATGAGCGATGGGATTTTTGCCAAAGCAGCCTCTTCAATGAGGGCTTTCGCCATGACCGTTTTTCCTGAACCAGTGGACCCAAGCATCGCAGCGTGTCGTGCTAAAACCATCGATTTGATGTCGATTGGTTCACCCGTGTCACGCCTCGAACCGAGAAACAATCCTTTGGGTTTGAATTTCTTTTTCTTAGGTACAGGGGTTTCAGGAGCCTGTTCCGGTTGAAGGGGGCCTGGGGACAGAATTTCATCTACTAAGTCGGCATAGCTCGGTTCTTTCGACGAAGAGGGGGTATCGGGGAACTCATCCTCTCCCGACACCATAGAGGGCGCAAACTGGTTGGAGGTCTTGAAGACCGCGCTGCCCACGAAGGTAAATGCGCACACTCAAGGGGGTCGAACATTTCGCCGAAGCATGGAGCGCATCCCGACCGGCCGCCCATCTTGGAACAACGCCATGAGGCAGGCCGCAGTCGAGACGCTCGATTCCAAACGCTGGGTCAAGGGCCCGAAGGTTGCTGCCTTTGGAGCCGCCTTCGCTGCACACTCTGGGGCACTCAACGCCCACCCTTGTCAAAACGGGTCCTCCTCACTTTGGGCAGCCCTTCGCATTGCCGGCATTGGCCCAGGCGATGAGGTCATCGTCCCTTCTTACACCTTCATTTCAACAGCGACGTGCATTGAATTGGTTGGCGCAACAACCGTGTTTGTTGATGTCGAACCTGACCATTACTGCCTCGATGTCCAAGCCGTTCGAAACGCAATCACACCCTCGACCAAAGCCGTGATTGGCGTCCACTTGTATGGCCAACCATACGATCCTGAACTCATCACGGTGTGCGATGAAAACGATCTCGTCTTGATTGAAGACGCAGCGCAAGCACACGGTGCAGCCCAAAACATGGCGGATGGAACCTCTCGTGTTGCTGGTTCGATGGGCGACATTGGGTGTTTCTCCTTTTTTCCATCGAAAAACATGGCCGTTGGCGGCGAGGGAGGCATGCTCACCACAACAAAAGCAGCCTATGCAGAAAAAATCTCAGGCATCACGAACCACGGTCGCTCGCCGAATCTTGAGGCGATGGAACTTGGAAGTAACCTCCGGATGTCGGAAGTCTCTGCAGCCATTGGGCTTGTGCAATTGGAACATTTGGATGGCTGGGTACAACGGAGAAACGCAATCGCTGCTCGGTACACTGAGGCATTGGCTGACCACCCTCACCTCTCCCCTCCTTCCGTCAGGCCGGGGGCGTATCACGCATGGCACCAATACTGCATTCAAACCGAGCATGCCTCAGCGTTTGTGACCCACATGGATCGCTACCACATCGACGCACGCAGGTACTACACGACGCCAATTCATTGCCAGCAGGTGTTTCAGAATCACCCACAGCATCAAACCACTCTGCCGGTCACTGACCACCTTGGACAAACATTGGTCGCAATCCCAGTGATGCACGAGTTGCGCGATGAGGAGATTGAACGGATTCTCAAAGCACTCCATGCCTTCAATCCAGTGTAAATTCAGATTTTCGGCGAGCAAGGCTTGCGTTCGACCAACTGTGGTCACCTGTGATTTCTTCACCGAGCCACGACGGTAATTCGACGGATGCATCTTCCGATGGAAGTTCGACTTCAGCCAGAACAAGAGGCGAGAGTTCACCCTCAAATTCATCCACTTCCCAAACTAAACCGTCGACACCACCCCATAGGTACCGTCGTTTTTCCACAAAAGGGTGTTCCCGCTGCGCTACAATCTGTTCTGCAAGCGCTCGTTCAATGTTCCATTCAAGTTCAGATGCTGTGGCGTTCCTTCGCCTTCCTTTGAGTGTAAGCGTTGTGCGTTCGTCTCGGAAACGGATGCGCACGGTCCAATCCTTTTCGCTCAAAAAAATCGTACGGGTTTCCTCCTCAAGCCTGATGATTTCAACCGCCTCGTTGTAGACGAGCGTGTGCCCTTGAAGTCGCAAGAAGTTCGCATCGAGGTAATACTGGATCACCTTGGATGATGCTTCAAGCACTCTCCATGGTTTTTCGCTTCCTTGGCCGACAAAAAACCTACGTTCGATTTCGAGGTGTTCTTCCATGTAACTCCTCCACCGGACATCCTTCGCAGTGCGCTCGCGGTCTTAGTGTCACCGAATTTTTCATCGCCTTTGAGGTAGATTTGTCAAATCATTGAACCAAGTTCTTGAAGTGCGTAAGGGCGATGTGAGGTCATGAATGGGCGCTGGTTGGTCCGAATTCTCTTCATCGTCGCGGTGGTCTCGATTTCCTTCGGCCTCCTCCCTTCTGACGCAACAAATGATGCCCTACAATCCCCAGAAGGACTTGATGAGTTTTCACCCACAGACGCATCTCGTGAGGAAAGTGACACTCCAGAGTTCACACAAACAGGTGATGAAGGCGGTTCAGAAGGGGAACCGGCCGACGATTCAGACGCCAAAGGGGACCTCTTCGTTGGTTTAGGGAGCGGAATATTAGCAGTTCTATTGCTTGGTTCTGGTGCTTTTGAAATTGTGAAGATCGCCGTGTTAATGGCACTCTTCACGCCCCTTCTTGCGCGGAAATCAAAGGATGATGAAATGAACAGGGGGCGAATCCTTGGATTCATCGAAGGAAACGCAGGCATCCATTTTTCCGCCCTTCGCGACGCACTCCACCTGGCGAACGGCGTGACCGCCCACCACCTACAATCATTAGAGGCATCAAAGCAAATCGTTTCTTGGCGAGACGGAAAATTAAGACGGTACGCTGCCGCCAACCTTCCTGTGGACAGAAGGACATCCATCCCCCATCCAATCGTTGGAACTCGGCTGGCTATTCTTGAGACATTGTCAGATGCGGGGCAAGTAGGGCTTTCCAACACCCAGTTAGCAGAGAAACTACACCTATCAAGACAACTAACATCCTATCACGTGAAGTATCTACGTCATGCTTCTTTCATCGAACGTACACAGCCAAAGAAACGATCACCATGGAAACTCACTGTGCAAGGCCTTGACACCATCACCCCAACCAAAGACTTCTAAGAAAGTAAAATCAATTTACCAATTTCTTCATAGCCGAGGGTTCTGTAGTATTGCTATGAAAGAACACAAGACGCTGGCGCTCGCCATGATTTCCTTGTTCCTATTTTCCGGATGCTTGGGCGCAGTTGAACCCGGTGTTGAAGTTCCTACGATTGAGTTACCAGAAGATTGGTCGACGACGGTCCAACGAACGGTTTCAAACCCCCAATTGAATCAGTTTTCCGATTGTGAGGAACTGGAACGAGCTCTCAAGTTATCGATTGAGGAAGAAGCTCGAACTCAAATTCTCCAAGCCATTGAGGAGCAGTATTCTTACGGCGGTATGTGGATGGAAGACGACATGGCTATGGCGGAGTCTGCGGATGGCGGCACAGGAACATCCAGTCAACCCCAACAAACGCGCCGTGTTGAAGGAAGTGATTATTCTGGGACAAACAACCAGGAACAGGGCGTCGATGAGGCTGATTTTGTCAAAACTGACGGCTACAATATCTACTTCATCAACGGACGCAACCTCGTCATCTTCAGCGTCCCTGAATTTGGTGAATTAAACCTTCTTTCCACCACCGGCATTCAAGGTAATCCGACAGCGATGATGCTCGACGGCGATCGCCTCGTTGTGATCTCTTCAGTCTCGACATGGACCATTGCCAGCAACGATCCATTGTCCGAGGAACTCGGATGGGATGATAGCAACGTCTGGCGGACCAACTCACTCACCAA
>JAQXFM010000173.1 GCA_029250305.1 Candidatus Poseidoniaceae archaeon
GTACGAACTGCATCAGCCAAGCTGACGAATTTATGCTCGTCTCCGACATGCTTGCGCAAATCTTCAACTAACTCGGCCGGCATATCTAACGAGATTTTTGGCACAAATTTCCGTTGGACCGCCCACATATAAGTATTCGTATGGTATTACCCCACTATTATATCCGGCGTTGCTTGGATGGTCAAGAACAATGCTCGCTCATCACTGTCCGAGCGAATGTTCAAGGCATTCCGTATGTGACCCAAGGCTGATGACAGTCATGATGCAACCTAACGATGCCCTGCAGCACTTGCATAACCTTCGCTCCAGAACAGGGGAGATGGACACAAAAGGTCTGTCAGATGAAGTAATTGCCAAGTTTTGCGATTTGGATTCAAAACTGACTCAAGCCATCATGGAAGCGACGGCACGGTTCGAAGAAATAGTCGCTGAATTTGGCGATGAAATGCTTCTTCAAGATGAGGCATCAGTCGTTTCTGAATTGCAAGGTGGCTTTGTCAATTTTTACGCCCCTGCTACCGTTAACCCCTACGTCGCCCTCGCGGGTCGTGGTCCGTGGATCGTGACTGCGTACGGTGCAGTTCTCCACGACAACGGCGGTTACGGCATGCTTGGAGCCGGTCATGGACCAGAAGGGGTCATCGAAGCCATGTCAGGCAACTGGGTGATGGCGAACGTCATGACGCCATCGTTCAGCCAAAAGCGATTGTCAGAACGCCTCGAAAAAGAACTTGGCCACACCCGTGGTTCCTGCCCGTTCACGAAATTCATCTGCATGAACAGCGGTTCTGAATCTGTTACGGTCAGTTTGCGTATTGCTGATGTCAACGCTCGAAACCATACAGGTCCTGGTGGTCGCCACGAAGGAAAGGAAATCAAGCTGCTCGCCATCGAGAAAGCCTTCCACGGTCGAACCGATCGTCCGGCTCAAATTTCTCATTCATGCAAAGGATCCTATGACAAAAATCTTGCAACCTTTAGAGACCGCGACAACCTCCTTCTGGTTCCTGCAAACAACATTGAAGCGTTGGAAGCAATGTTCCAACGAGCAAATGATGAAAACTGGTTCATCGAATTGATGGCCATAGAGCCTGTCCAAGGTGAAGGAAATCCAGGCGCTTGTGTTGACCGTTCGTTCTATGACGCTGCTCGTCGGTTGACCCTCGAACACGGGTCCATGCTCCTTGTCGATTCAATTCAGGCCGGCATTCGTGGCCAAGGCTGTCTCTCAATCATCGATTATGACGGTTTCCAAGATGCTGAAGTACCTGACCTCGAAACATGGTCGAAGGCATTGAACGCTGGACAATACCCCCTTTCTGTCTTGGGTATGAATGACAGGGCTGCTGCAAACTATGTTGTCGGTATCTACGGAAACACGATGACGACCAATCCGCGAGCCCTCGAAACCGCCTGTGCGGTCTTGGACGGCATGACGCCTGATTTGCGCTCCAACATCAAGGAACGAGGCGATGAATTCGTTGAGAAGCTCAAGGCATTGGGTGAAGAGTTCCCCGGAATCATCACCAAAGTGCAAGGGACAGGATTGCTGCTGAGTGCCGAACTCGAACCAACACAGTATCCTGTCGTTGGTTTTGATGCGGTTGAACCATGGTGTCGACGCCACGGTCTTGGCGTGATTCATGGCGGCGTCAATGCCCTTCGTTTCACCCCTCACTTTGGGATTACGTCTGCAGAAATCGACCTCATTGTGGATGTCGTTCGAGATTCACTCGTTGCCTTTTCAGCTTGATCACGAAAGACTCGTCACGATGTCTTCACGGCCAAACTGCCGGCTTGCGTAATATGCTGCAAGGGCTGCATAGAGCAAACTTGTTCCTGCCCAAATCACAATGTGGCCCGGTATGATTCTGTTCATCAACAATTCACGAAGTGCCAACAGGATATTTACGACTGGGATTGCAAACCACACTGATTCAATGCCATCAAGGTTGATGACCTGAGTGAACAACGCCGGGAAGACGATGAGAAGCAACATCGGGGCGAGGATTGAGCCTGCTTCCTTGACGCTGTGCGAACGCATGGCGAGCGCCAATTCGATGGCGACTATCATCACGGCAAACAGAAGAATCGCTGTGATGAGGAGCAGAATCGCAGTCAACGAAAGATCTGGCAATCCTATCAAACTCGACGATGCAAGGTAGCCAATAGCAAACAGCAAACCGAAAATTTGCAAAACAACGCCAACACCTGTGATGGTCGCAACGGCGGCCCATTTTCCAAGCAATAACTCGAGTCGCGTGCATGGAAGGCAAAGAAGCGCTTCCAGTGTACCACGTTCTCTCTCCCCAGCGGTCATATCAATCGAAGGTTGTAATGCGCTTGAGTAGGTCCAAATCGCGAGGACGAGTGGTATGAAGAGAGAGAGAACCATACCTGCTTGTTCTCCGCTTGTCGCTACATCACTCTGACCAACATCGCCGTCCCACCTTAGCGGGTCGAGTGTCGCATTCACGTCCAACCCTGAATCAGAAATCCGTCGCTCGACTTCTTCATCTTCCCATTGATTGAGTGCGTCTAAAAGGCGGTTCCATGCCTCATTTGATCGTTCGGAGGTTGACAAATGAAGAATCGCGTAGTTCCATGTGGTGTTGACGCGCTCAATACGCAGAACAGCATCCACTGACAAATTCCGTACACGATCCATGTCCTCACCAGGTTCAGAGAGTGTTG
>JAQXFM010000191.1 GCA_029250305.1 Candidatus Poseidoniaceae archaeon
CAACATACGAACACGTCGGTATGGCGCCACAAGCAAATCTTGTGGGTGTCAAAGTGCTCGATGCAGGCGGCTCAGGTTCCTTCGCTACAGTCATGGCAGGTATGCAATGGACCGTTGATAACCGATACGAGTTCAACATTCGAGCGGCCTCAATGAGCCTCGGCGGACCTGGTGCAATCGAATGGACTTCTTCAGAAGAAGACAGCGTCAACCGCTACGGGAACGAAATGGTACGAGCTGGTATCGCCTTGTTCATCGCTGCAGGAAACAACGGTGTTTCCGGACAAATCGGAACGCCTGGTTCCGCTGAAGACGTCATCACCGTGGGTGCACTCGACAAGAACTCTGCCATCGCAGTTTACTCCAGCCAAGGTCCGACTGAAGAAGGTCGAGTCAAGCCAAACATTGCGTATGTTGGCTCGAGTGTGATGTCTGTTGCCTTCAACACTGGCGATCAATACACCGACATGTCTGGAACCTCGATGGCAACCCCTGGCGCTGCTGGAGTGGCTGCGTTGATGTTGCAAGCCAACCCCGACTTGAGTCCATTTGATGTTCGAAACATCATGCAAGAAACCTCAACATATCGGATGTGCAATTACATGTTTGCGAACGAACCATGCGCCGAAGATTTGATTCCAAAAAACCGCCAAAACAACGTCTATGGCCATGGCGAAGTCCGTGCCCTTGACGCAGTAATGGAAGCCGCTCAACAAGATTATGAATTCGATTCAACGATTCAAATCACGATTGAAACAGAGGCTGGTACAGACAGCCGAATTCACATGTATCCATTTGATGAGGTCGAATTCCTCGCCACTGAAGGCATCGAGACCATGCAATGGCGAAGCAACCACCTGCGTGATGACTGGTCAAACATTCACACATTTGATCATGGCACATCAGGTTCATTGACTGCAATTGATATCATTCACCAACTTGAACACCTTCCTGGTACCACGCTTGAAGGCAATCACACCATCTCATTGCGAGGCATCATGGCAAACGACTCAGGCGGCCATGCTTCAACACCACTCATGACCATTGACATCATGCTCATGGACACTGAAAATGCATTCATCGATCAGCCTGAGCCTACCGGTGGTCTCTCGGCCTCAACATTGGCCTTTGCAGCGGTTGGTCTTGTGGCGCTTTTCTTTGTCGTTCTCATGCTTGTTGGTGCAATTAGCAACAAAGAAGAAGGCACCCTCGCAGGTGTTGACTTCAAAGCACTCGCAGATGATGCGTCCGAGACATCGCCCGAAGATGGCTCGAGCGTTTGGGATTAAGGCGCAGGGTTGGAAAACTCGGATTCTGGACACAAACCGTTTCCTTTTCCCAGGTTGGCCGGAGATGATGATAAAAGCAAGGGTGTTATCTTCCGTCCATGCGCTGGCCAAAAGACCCCTCCGGTCCTGGTAGGGCAAAGGTGAATCGCGGGTACCGCTTTGCGCGTCGATTGTTCCGTTCTTTGGTAGCCGTTTGGTTTCGTGAAATCAACATCGTTGACGACGAGAACATACCTCCTGAAGGCGGTGTCATTTTCATTGCATGGCACCCCAGTGGTCTGATTGACCCCATGCTCCTGAACGCCTCTTTACCTGGTAAAATTTCCATTATCGCCAAGCACACACTGTTCAAGCTTCCACTCATTGGGCGCATTCTTCGCTCAGCGGGTGGCGTTCCAATTGAACGGGCACAAGACAGCAACGACAAGGCCGGAGCAAGCGCTCGAAATACGCAAATGCTCGGTGAAGTATCATCGGTTGTCGCAAATGGAGGCCGTTTGATGATCTTCCCTGAAGGGACAACTCATGCGGACGCCAGTGTGAAGAAAATACGATCGGGGGCTGGACGGATTCTTCTTGCAGCCCGAAGAGAGGCTGCATCGAAAGGCTTGCCAGAGCCTCAATTGGTTCCGATTGGTTTGCATTATTCAAACTCCCAACGGTTCCGAGAACGTGCGGCGGTTGTCATCGAACGTTCGATGATGTTCGATCCAATCCCTGACTCAGTCGAAGACGAGGCAGTTCAAGATCAAAACGACCGTGCATGGGTTGGCCATGTCACAGAAGCAATCGGAACAGAATTGCAGCGAGCAAGTCTATCAAAGACAAGTTGGCGAGAGCGGACCTTGATTTGGAAAGGTCGAAGCCTTGCTTATGCCGAACGATCACGAATGAGTGAAGGGAAAATGCAGAAACCAACCTATGCTGAAGCAGTGCTTGGTGCCCGTAGGGTCCGGGCTGGATGGGATTTCATGGCTGCAAACCGGCCAGAAACGGCAACCGCCATCGTCGAAGAGGCAGAAGCCCATTTTGAGGCGCTCGACCACAGAGACATCACACCGTTCGACGTCGATGCACGACCTGAACGCCTGTCAACTGGAGGTTTTGTCAAAGCCTTTCTCTCATGGGCTTGGGCCGGTGCATGGATGTTCGGCCTCATCTCATGGGGTGCAATGCTTGGCAACATCGTCCCATACAAGGCAAATGCGTTCCTCGTTAGGAAAATGAAAGGGAAAGGCGCCGACAAGTCAATCATTGGGACCATCAAAATTCTTTCAGCTATTGTGTTCTTCCCCCTGTGGTGGGTTATTGCTTCACTGGGTGCGACATGGCTGCTTCTCAACAATGCCAGTCCAATCAATGAATTATTGCAGATGCATTGGTTGCTCGAGCCGTTAGCCAACCTACCTTCCTACCTTGTATTCTGTGTCTTTTTCATGTGGTGGCCAACTTCTGCCAAAGCGCATCTCAAACTCTTTGCGAAAGTCGTCGTCAGTTGGCGAGCCCTCAAGCGGTGGCAATCATGGCGAAGCGATGAAGTGGATTGGGAACAATTGGTTGCCCGTCAACGCCGTTTAGCAGGGCGCCTCGTTGGTGTTGGAGAAGGCTTGGTTTTGCCAGGCGATTCCGATTGGGTTGACCCTCCGGCGGGCCAAGACGATGTCGTGTCAGTACGCCTCAGGGCCTCGTCGGCAGCATGAGCGAAAAATATCCTACCTTAGGTTGATATGCAGTGTTCCCCACGTCGCCGTAGGCGACAGACATGGTAGGCACCGAACACGTTGATATGATTCCTGTTGCGAAGAAGGAAATTTGGTCTGCAGAGGTCAATGGAAGGGCTGTTGAAGTTCTCGCTCCATCCAACGCTGTATTGCTTGATGTCTTGCGAGACAAGGTCGGAACCCTTGGCGTGAAGCGTGGGTGCGATTTGGGCACCTGTGGGTGTTGCACCGTCATGATTGACGGCACACCTCGCCTCTCCTGTCTCTGTCTTGCGGGTCAGGTTGAGGGCTCGACTATTTTGACCGTCGAAGGATTGGCGGATGGGGCTCACCTTGCCCCAATTCAATCTTGCTTCGCTGAACATGGGGGCTCCCAGTGTGGGTTCTGTACCCCTGGTTTCCTCGTGACCGCACAAGCTCTCCTCAACGAGAATGACTCGCCAACCGATCAAGAAGTGGCATGCGCCATCGAGGGCAACCTCTGCCGATGCACTGGCTACCAACAAATCGTCGATTCGATTCAAGCCGCAGCAGCCATTCACCGTGGTGAAGCAGAACCTGCTGCACCGGCAAGCGATCCACATCCAGACCCACATCCAAGCGGGCCTGAAGAACCACAGATGCCTCCGGGCCATGCAAGGTGATGAAGATGTCAGGAGGATACCGTCAACAACCCGGAGGTGCGGGAAAAATCACCCGAAAGGATGGCAAGCGAGTTGCTGGTAAGCAAGCGTTCCCGCCACCTGGCTCTGGTGGCTCAAATCCGACCATGGCCCCCCGTGATCTTGATTTCATTCCCGAAATGGTTGGAGGCAAAGAAGCACAACCTGCGGGCGCTCACGTACACGACCGTGCACGAACTGGCACTTCAGTCGGGAAGCCGACTGCTTTGGTTGATTCGAATGCAAAAGTGACCGGCCAAGCATGGTATGGAGACGACGTCAGACTTGCCAATGAAGTGATTGGGAAGATCCTTCGCTCTCCGCACCACTATGCGAAAATTAAGTCCATTGATACCTCAAAGGTCGAGGCCCTGCCCGGCGTTCTTGCCGTAGCAACTGGCGCAGACTCGCCTCATCAATTCGGCGTGCTTCCTGTCACCAAAGACGAGCACGCAATGGCTGTTGAGAAGGTCCGTCACGTAGGTGACCTCGTTGCATGTGTTGCAGCCGTCGATGAAGCAACTGCCATGGAAGCACTCAATCTCTTCGAGGTCGAATACGAAGTGCTTGAGCCTGTCTTCGACCCAAAGAAAGGTCTCGAAGATGTGGATGAACCGATTCACTGGCGGGGCAAGTATCACTTGGCTCGAACGAATGTGCAAAAGCGTGTCTTCCAAGAATTTGGCGACCGTTCGCTTGTTGCCACCCCGTTGGCTTCCTCCCACGGAAAGTGGAACATGGCTGGTGTACACCACGGGTTCACCGAACCTCACGCTGTTGTCGCTCATTGGGATCCGAACGGCCGACTGCAATTGTACACGCCTCAGCAAGTGCCGCATTACACGCACAGAGCTCTTGCCACCGTTTTGGACGTCCCAATGCATCAAATCAATGTCATTCGCACCTTTGTTGGCGGTGGTTTCGGAGGGAAATCCGATCCCTTCCCTCACGAAATGTGTGCAGCCATTCTCGCTCGCAAATCTGGCCGCCCTGTTCGTATTACCTTCGATCGTGAAGAAGTGTACTGGATCAACCGAGGCCGTCACCCAAGCCACATCGAAGTCAAGATGACTGCCGACGAAGAGGCGCGTATTTCTGGGTTTGATATCGATGCGCTGATCGATGGTGGCGGTTTTGCTTCCTTCGGTCACGTGACTTCATACTACAACGGCGTCTTAG
>JAQXFM010000204.1 GCA_029250305.1 Candidatus Poseidoniaceae archaeon
ATCAACAACGCTGCTATGCTACGATGGCGCTGGGGTGCAGATTGTCCAATGACCATCCGCATACCGCTTGGAGCAAAAACGCGCTCGGGACCTTTCCATGCCAACATGATTGAATCGTGGTTTGCGAACGACCCCGGCATGGTCGTGATCGCCCCAGGCTGCCCTCAAGACGCTTACGACCTTCTGATGGAAGCTGCAGAACTCAACGACCCAGTGATCATGCTCGAACACATTGGCTTGTACGGGCTTGGTGGCGGATTAACCGGCTGGGGCCAAAACATCAACCAGAAGGTGGACACCTCTCCAGTGCAAACGGCCATCGAGGAAGGAAAGAGGCACAAAATCGGCAAGGCTGCGGTCATACGAGGTGGTCGAGACATCACACTGGTGACATGGGGATCAATGATTCACGTTGCCAAGCAAGCCGCTGAGGCGCTGTCATCCGAAGGCATCGAAGTGGAAATTATCGATCTGCGTACCTTGCTACCGTTTGACGCTCAAACTTGCATTGAATCTGTTTCAAGGACGGGACGACTCGTGATTTTGCAAGAAGGGCAATGGAACGGAGGACTCGGTCACACCTTGCAAAGTCGAATTCTTGAATCAAGTTTCTATTCGCTTGAAGCAGCACCAGTGGTCATCGGCGCCATCGATACGCCAGTTCCGTTCTCACCGCCTTTGGAAGATTTCACCGTCCCCTCATTGGACCACGTGATTGAGGTCGTAAGGTTCAGCGCTCAATCCTGATCGGCTTTGGACGCATAAAGACGCACATAAATCTCTGCTGCAAGCAAAGCTCCTGCAACGGTTGTCAAACTATAGAATGGAACGCTTGAAGACATTCCGTTGACGATGTTCGGTCCAAACGTCCGCGCCGGATTCATCGACGCTCCCGTGAGCGGGCCAAAAAAATAGGCCAGTACAGCAACGGTGGCGCCAACAAAAAAAGCAATCGAAACATGCGTCTCTGATTTGACCACAATCCAGTAGATCGAGGCCATCAATGCGAAGGTGATGAACACCTCAATGGCAGTCCCTTGGATCATATTGACATCATCAGCAAGTTGTGTCGGCCCGATACCACCCAGCATCCAAGCAGCGGTCAAGGCCCCTGCAAGTTGAGCCGCAATGTAGGGTCCAAGAGCCTCTTTTTCGAGATGTCCGGAACGGGTGAAGGCAATGCTAACAGCTGGATTGATGTGAGCCCCGCTGATCGGTTGTAAGACGAGGATTGCCATGGTGACGGCGGCACCAAAGGCAAGCGATACCAACCACCCCGGGGCGCCCAAGGCAATGCTGCCACAGCCTACAGCGACCATGAACCAAGTTCCTGCGAACTCCGAGAGAATGCGCCGCAGCATGCTTTGGCGGCGGAGTGCCCGGATTATGTGCCTTTTGAAGGGCCAGCGCGTATTTGTGTCCCAAGAGAAGGGTGAAGAAGGAGAGCGCTCAGCGAGAGGCATGGGGTCCGAACAGAAGGTGATGGGCATCCCCCAGTTGGTCCATTTTCAGACCCTTATCACCACTGGTGCTCTCTTTTTGGGCTTGATTAGTTTGAAATTCGTTTCAACAGAAGTCAGTGCAAACAACATTGCCATGACGGTAAGCATCGCTGTTCTTGCGCTCTTCTTACTCATCTTTTCTGCGGATTTCTTTATTGAGGGAGCAAAAGGCCTTGCTCGGAGGGGCGGTCTACCAGAAGTGGTCATCGGCTTGACGATCGTTTCCATTGGGACTTCGTTGCCAGAAATTTTGGTGACAAGTTCAGCGGCGAGCACAATTGGGGAGGACCCGGCGTTGGCAGATTTCGCCATCGGCGGCATTCTTGGTTCAGTTTTTGTTCAAATTACGCTCATCATGGGCATTGTCGTTGTCAATAGAGGTTTGAAGATTCGAGAGTCGTGGTTGAAGCGAGATGGCCAGATCATGCTCTTATCTGTTCTAATCTTGAGTTTCTTTTTGATCACAGAAGGAACGCTTGAACAGTGGGAAGCGGGTATTTTGGTGACGTTGTATGTGGTGTACATCACCTGGCTGCTGACCAACAGGAAAGAGATTCAAGCAGAGGAATTGGAAGATGCTGTTCCAACTGAAGCTCACGGTTCTAAT
>JAQXFM010000222.1 GCA_029250305.1 Candidatus Poseidoniaceae archaeon
GAGGTGGGTCAGGCCGGACTTGAACCAGCGACCTCGGCATCTTCAGTGCCGCGCTCTCCCAACTAAGCTACTGACCCGTACAACTTGGCGATGACCCCTGCCATATCAAGGCTTCCGCCCGAACAGTATGCCTCACTCGATGCCATCAAGGATTGCGACTTGAGCATCAAAGAGTGCCTCAAGTCCACCATCAGCTCGTGCCAACAGCGCAACGAGTTCTTCACCAGAAAAGGTTGATTCTTCTCCTGTGCCCTGAATTTCGACGTACTTTCCATCGGCAGTTTTGACGACATTCATGTCAACATCTGCGTTTGAGTCAAGGACATAATCGAGGTCAAGGTACACTTCACCATCGATCAAACCGACTGAAATCGCAGCCAAATCGTGTGGGATGACAGCGTTTTCATGGTTGGTTCGTTCTGTGTCGGAAAGGGATGGAGCAGTCCATCCGTTGCGTCGTTCGTCTTCGGTTGGCCGCATGTCCAATGGAAGGCAATCGCCTCGAGCGATGAGTCGACGAACAGCAAGTCGGAGTGCAATATTTGCAGCGGTAATCGAGGCACATCGGGTGCCTCCATCGGCGTTTAGCACATCACAATCAACATTGAGGGCCACTGGCCCAAGTGCTTCAAGATCGACAGCAGCACGGAGTGAACGAGCAATCAAACGCTCGATTTCTTGGGTGCGTCCTTTTGCACCGCGGCGCTCTCTTCGGAACCTTGAATCGGTCGAACCTGGCAACAGTGAGTACTCTGCGTGAACCCATCCTTTTGTGGAATCTCGAGGGAACCAACCAGGCAGTCGAGCTTCCTTTGTGCAGCAAGCAAGAATCACAGTGTCACCTTGGCGGTAGAGAATTGAAGCAAGTGCGTTCGGTGTGAAATCGATTTCCACCTCAACGTGTCGCATTTCGTTCGCTTCTCGGTCCGTTGTGAATCCAGTCTTGAATTTCGCCATGTGCTGGCCAGCACCTTCACATCATCAAGGCTTCTCATGGAAGTTGGCTAATATGGAGGCGCGCACATTGAAGAAGAAAGTCCCGTTAGGGCGGTCATGCCTCAGCCTAAGGTTGCCATCTGTGCCGTTGCCCGAACGCCAATTGGCAAATTCATGGGCTCTCTCTCAGGCTTTACAGCGGTTGAACTTGGTGTTCTGGCTGTTCAAGAAGTCTGCCGGCGTGCAGGCCTCGACCCATCCTCAGGTGTTGTTGACGAGGTCATCTTTGGTCAAGTGCTTCAAGCAGGAGCGGGGCAAAACCCCGCCCGCCAAGTCGCACTCGGGGCGCATCTACCATACACCACGCCTTGCGTCACCATCAACAAAGTCTGTGGTAGTTCACTCAAAGCAGCCATGATGGCTTCAAACAGCATCCGTGCAGGCGAATACAAAGCAATCATCGCTGGTGGTATGGAAAGCATGTCCAATGCCCCTCACCTGCTCAAGAATCACCGAAAAGGTTCGAAAATGGGTGATTCCACCCTTGTCGATTCCATGATTCATGATGGACTCTGGGACGGCTACAACAATGTTCACATGGGCACTACAGGCGAAACCATTGCCGAGGAATGCAACATCACTCGTGAGGCATCTGATGCCTACGCCGCACGAAGCCATCAACGGGCTTCAACCGCTCAAGCAAATGGTTGGTTTGACTGGGAGATGTTCCCGATTGAAATCCCACAACGCCGTGGCGATTCGATTCACTTCCATTCTGATGAGGGAGTTCGTTCGAACACCACGGCAGAATCACTCGCAGGGCTCCGTCCAGTGTTCAAGAAAGACGGTCAAGTGACCGCAGGCAACGCCAGCACACTCAACGATGGAGCAAGCGCCGTTCTTCTGGCTGATGCTGTGTTTGCTCAACAACAAGGTTGGGAGATTCTCGGCTATATCGAAGATTATGTCACAAGCGGTGTTGAACCCGCCCGAGTCATGAGCGCACCAATCACCGCTGTGGAGATGCTCCTTGAGCGAAACGGACTCAGTGTCCTTGATGTGGATGTGTACGAACACAACGAAGCCTTTGCATCCGCCTCATGTTCGGTGGCCCAAGAATTGAACATTCCAGAAGATCGCTTCAATCTCCATGGCGGAGCAGTCAGCCTTGGCCACCCTCTCGGAGCCAGTGGCACACGGTGCTTGATCACCATGCTTGGTGTCATGCGTCGTCTTGAATCATCGAGCGGAATTGTGACCCTTTGCCTCGGCGGTGGGAATGCAGTTGCCATGCTTGTCCGGCGAGCTTGAATATCAATTGAGCCACAGGAATGGACGATTATTCCTACTGTGGGTTTCAAATAGGGTCGGACGGCGGGATGGAACGGGGTGCGTGTATGGTGTCGTTCAGTGACTTGGGTATCGAACCAGTTTTGGTGAATGCTCTGAAAACGCAAGGCATCCTTGAACCGTTCGAAGTTCAGCGAGAGTCGATTCCTGATGCAATGCTCGGAAAAGACGTCTGCTGCAGAGCGCCAACGGGCTCAGGAAAGACCCTCGCATTCGGACTTCCTCTTCTTTCTCGTACCACTGAGGCAGAACCTCGCCGTCCGACTTCGCTCATTCTTACGCCAACCCGTGAACTTGCAGAACAAATTTACAAGGTTCTCGACCCTCTTGCGTACGATTTGAAACTGTACGTCGAAGCAATGTATGGTGGCGTTTCGTACAAGAAGCAATTCCGTGCCCTCGACCGTGGTGTCGATGTGCTTGTGGCTTGCCCAGGACGCCTGCTCGATTTGATGGAGCGAGGCTCCCTCTCGCTTGATGATGTTTCTGTGGTTGTGCTTGATGAAGCAGACCGAATGGCGGACATGGGTTTCATGGAACCTGTATGCGAGATTCTTGACGCATGTAAAAAAGACCGACAAACCATCTTGTTCAGCGCCACCCTCGATGACGAAGTTGCTGACCTTGTTCGTGATTATCAAACCGATCCGGTCACCATCGAAGTTGGACCAAAGGAAGTCAGCATGGAAAGCATGACTCATCATTTTTGGTTGATGCCCAACTCCAAGAAACCAGACATCACTGCTGAACTTATTCGCAAGTGTGGACGAACCATTGTGTTCTGCCGCACCCGCGCTGGAGTCGACAGAGTTGGCGACGACCTGAGCTACGACGGTATGGCCGTTCAAACGCTCCACGGCGGATTGACACAACGAGGCCGAGACAGAGCCATGGAGCGTTTCCAACACGGCGAATGCATGGCACTCGTTGCAACAGATGTTGCTGCTCGTGGTATTGACGTGGCTGGCGTGAATTGTGTCATTCACTACGATCCTCCAGAAAACGGCAAGGCGTACAAACACCGCAGTGGTCGAACCGCTCGCGGTGGTGCCTCAGGTGTTGTTGTCTCGCTCGTACAACGCCCTCAGAAGCGATCCTATGTTCGTATTCAACGCGATGTTGGCATCAACGTTGAGTTCATGCCTCCAGAATTCTCAATCCTTCCTGAATTTGAAGTGGTTTACATTGCGGCAGATCGCCGTTCCCGTGAACAAAACCGAGACGGATACGGTGGCGGCGGACGCAACGGCGGTGGCGGAGGCTACCGTGGTGGTGGACGAAGTGGCGGTGGCCGAGGTGGATACAGCGGCGGTGGTCGAAACGGCGGTGGCGGAGGTTACCGTGGTGGCGGCCGAAGCGGCGGCGGTGGACGAAGCGGCGGTGGCGGAGGCTACCGTGGTGGCGGTCGAAGCGGCGGCGGTGGCGGAGGCTACCGTGGTGGTCGAAGCAACGACAGC
>JAQXFM010000225.1 GCA_029250305.1 Candidatus Poseidoniaceae archaeon
AGTGCCATCGGCTACTACGGAAACCGAGGCAATGAAGAACTCACAGAATCATCGAAGGCAGGTGAAGGCTACCTCCCGGAAACGTGCATCGCTTGGGAAGCATCGGCTCAACCTGCAAAGGATGCTGGAATTCGAACGATTCACACCCGTACCGGTGGAATCGTGTTGGATGCAACCGGCGGAGGCCTTGGTAAGATGCTCCTTCCGGCAAAGCTTGGCGCTGGTGGACCCATCGGCCGCGGACGACAGTGGCTCTCATGGATTTCGATGGACGATGAAGTCTACGCCATGCACCACCTGTTGATGACACAATCCTGTGAAGGCGCCTACAACCTCGTCTCTCCAGACATCGTCCCTCAGAAACAATTCGCCAAAGTATTGGGGAAGGTCTTGCGAAGGCCTGCCTTCATCCCGACACCACCTTTTGGTGTGTGGATCTTGTTTGGAAAGATGGGCGTCACGCTAACAACCGATAGCACGAAAGTTCTCCCTAAGAGGTTGCTCGACATCGGATACCGATTCGAACACCCAACGCTCGAGCCGGCCCTAAGAGACACGCTCGGTTTGTGGAAGTAAGGAAATCAAATCACATAGACTGCTTGAGAGCCGTGGCACAGGCTGAAGTAAACTGGCCAGGAGGCCGTGAGCTACTGTTCAGTCAAGGCTCGGTGTGAACAACGTCGAAAGAGCAACTTGCATCTTCCTGTAGAAATTGAGTGTGAGCCGACGGCTGAGGACATCCCCGTTTCGTCGAATGGCTTCTTTCAGAATGGCATTGTATGCCGTGCACATGAGGCGCGGTGACCTGCGTGCGTCCTTGTCCAAAAGGGGGAGCAATCCCAAGGCATTGTTTCGGTTGGTCACGACATGATCGAAATAATGGCGCATGAAGTTTTGCCAAGCAGGACGATTGGCGAGGGTTGGGTCGGCGAGGTCAGCGTGTGAAAGACCAAATTTCGCGAGTTCCTCTGTCGGAAGATAAATTCTGTTTCGCTGCAGATCTTCTTGAATGTCCCTCAGGACGTTCACCAATTGCAGGAACAATCCCATCTCAACGGCGTGACGCCGTGCATTCGGGTCGCTGTAGCCATAGATTTCAATGAGGCACAGACCAACTGTGGAGGCGACCCTGTAACAGTAACGGCGCAGGTCCTCAAACCTGGCATAGTTTGTCTCAAACAAATCATCTTCCATTCCGTTGATCAGTTCTCGAAGGTGACCGATTTCGATGGGATACCTCTGGAGCGTGTCTGCCAGCGCAATGAAGATTGAGTCTGACATTGTTACGCCTTGTTCAATGTCGTCCAATCGAGATCTGAACATCATGAGTGCACGCAGCCGGTCATGATGTTCATTGTCAGAGTATACGGGGTTTGTTTCTCGGGATTCGAGCAACTCGGCAAGCCTCTCGGAGGTGATGGAGTCGAGGTGCGAGAGGTCTTCGCTTGGCAGCCAGTCACCGTCAACGATGTCGTCGACTCTACGACAGAATGCGTACAGAGCGTTCACCGCCTTTCGTTTCGGATCAGGGAGATGTCGAAACGAGCGAAAGAAGGAGCTGGAAGCTGCCCGGGCGATTGATTCGCAGTGCGTGTAAGCATCCTCGAGGCGTTCGGAGAAGGAGGGGGCTCCGTCTTCAACCAATAAGAAACTCGACGTCATGCACAATTCACCTTAACAGCAACTTAGAAGCGAGGATGTCCATATTTGAAGTCTGGTTTTTTCCCGTCGTAATTCAGCGATTCTTACAGTCATGCCAATTGTGTCCAATCAACGTCTGCTTCAGCCATTTCGACTTCATCGACGTCCATTTGGGCAAGTTGCAATTTTCCAGACAACTCATCGTTCACAGCGTGCCAGTAAGAATAGGCTTCAATCACCCAGATTCCAGATTCACGGGTTCCGTTGCCACTGCCCTTGACACCGCCGAACGGTAGGTGAGCTTCTGCGCCAGTGGTTGAGTTGTTAATACCGGTCATTCCAGCCTTGATACCAGTCTTGTAGCGGTAAGCTTCGAGGCGATCGTTGGTGTAAATAGCCGAGGAAAGGCCGTAAGGGCTTGCGTTTGCAAGATGCAGTGCATGGTCGAAATCAGTGGCCTTGCAAATGGTCACGGCAGGTCCGAACACTTCTTCATGGAAGCATGTCATGTCTTCCGTCACGCCGGTGAAGACGTGAGGCCACATGTAGACGCCCTCTTCTGCAGTGCTGAGGAAATTGGTTGGCTTGTTGTCGCTCGTGATTCGGCCTTGGCCGTGAATCAGACTTGCCCCTGACTCCTTACACATCTCTACGCCAGCGAGGAAATCCTTTGCGTACTTTTCGGACAACATTGGCCCATAAAGGACCCCGTCATGAGCAAGCGAATCGCCAATTCGGGTTGATTCGACTTTTTCCATGAACTTGACCATGAACTCATCGTAGATCTCTTCGTGAAGAATGAGGTTACCAAGGGAGGTGCATCGTTGTCCAGCGGTACCAAATGCGCCCCAGTAGGCGCCTTCAACAGCGTTGTCGAGGTTTGCAGATGGCATCACAACGAGCGGATTCTTTCCACCGAGCTCGAGGGAGCATGAAACGAGGTTTCGACCACACACTTCGCCGATCATCTTGCCGACTTCTGTGGAACCTGTGAACGAGATCTTGTTGACCCTTCCTTCGTCAACTGCGTCGACAAGGTGCTGTCCTGCGCCGCTTCCTTTTCCGTGAACAAGGTTGATGACACCGTTTGGCAAACCAGCCTCGTGCATGATGCGGGCGAGAGCAAAGGAAAGCAGAGGAGCGTCTTGTGGGCTCTTCCACACACATGTGTTTCCGCACATGATGGCTGGAATCATCTTCCAGAATGGCACGGCAGCAGGGAAGTTGCAAGCGTTGATGATGCCGCAGACACCAAGAGGGCGGCGGTAGGTGAACAGTTCCTTGTCAGGCAATTCTGAATTGACGGTTTGACCGTAAAGGCGGCGTCCTTCAGATTGGAAAAACAAACACGTGTCGATGGCTTCTTGTACCGAGCCAGCGGCTTCTTTCAGGGTCTTTCCAATTTCACGGGTTTCAAGGGCGACAATCGCATCCTTGTGGTCCATGAGCAAGCGGCCCATGTTTCCGATGATTTGGCCACGGGTTGGCGCCGGTGTTGCAGCCCATCCAGGGAAGGCATCGTGGGCCGCATCCAAAGCTGCGTTCACGTCTGCTTTTGTCGAGAGGGGGAAGTGGCCGAGGGTATCAGCAAGAATGGCTGGGTTGATCGAGGTAAATGTGGCACCATCGCTTGCAAGGGTCAATTGACCGTTGATGATGTTGTACCCGCGAACTGCAGGTTTACCATTTGGATTTTCGTGGGCGAGGAACTCAAGGCCGGTTTCTAAGACATGAACCATGCATCGCCGAGCGAAAGGCCCTTCTTGAAAGTGATGGAAGTGAGCCTTGAGTCTTCACAAGTCGGGAACCATCAAAAATCGACATTAGGTTAAAAGGGGGTCGGCATGAAGAAGGAGAGAAAGGGAACGGTTTGAGGTTTAAATCTCCTCGACTGTTTCTCGGATGGAAGTGACGATATGGCCGGCGATGAAAACACAATGTCCCTACGAGTAGCAAAAGCAATTCCTTCCGATGTCGGCCACGGCCGAGCACGGATTTCAGGAGAGAACGATCTAGGTTTGAAACCCGGTGACATCGTTGAAATTAAGGGCGAAAAGCGATCGACTGCAGCCATCTACTGGCGCAGCCGCCCCGAAGACACAAAGATGGAGATCATCCGTGTCGACGGAATCATCCGCAAAAACGCAGGTGTCAGCCTAGGCGACCGGGTCACGGTGTCCAAGGTTGACGCTAAGGAATGCACAAAACTTGTGCTTTCACCCGTGATGGCCAACAAACAGAAGGTCAAGTTTGGACCGGGAATTGAAGGATTTGCACGCAGGGGGCTCTCAAAGCGCCCGGTCGTCCAAGGCGATCGAATCTTCATTCCTGGCATGACCTTATTTGCAGAAGCACTTCCCTTTGCCGTCGTGAACACTGTTCCAAAAGGCATCGTCAAAGTTACCAACGAAACTGACATTGTGATCAAGGACGAAACCGTCGATGACGAAGACGTTGGACAATCTGAAGGCATTACTTACGAAGACGTTGGCGGAATTGGCCAACAATTGCAGAAGGTCCGTGAAATGATTGAACTTCCACTCAAGCACCCTGAGTTGTTCCGTCGACTCGGGATCGACCCTCCAAAGGGAGTCTTGCTGCACGGCCCACCAGGCACTGGAAAGACCATGATTGCTAAGGCTGTAGCAACAGAAGTCAACGCTCACTTCAAATCCATCAACGGACCTGAAATTATCTCCAAGTATTACGGTGAATCTGAAAAACAATTGAGAGAAATCTTCGATGAAGCAGCTGAAAACTCACCTGCGATTATCTTCATCGATGAAATCGATTCCATATGCCCAAAGCGTGAAGACGTGAGCGGTGAGGTGGAACGAAGGGTCGTAGCACAGATGCTTACGCTCATGGACGGAATGCAAGGCAGAGACAATGTGGTCGTGATTGGTGCAACCAATCGCCGTGACGCCCTTGACCCTGCCCTGCGCCGACCTGGACGCTTTGACCGTGAAATCGAAATCGGCGTGCCAGACCGAGACGGCCGTGAAGAAATCATGGACGTACACACCCGCCAAATGCCGATATCGGAGGATTTTGAGATCAATTGGGTCCTCGACAACACCTACGGATTTGTTGGTGCTGACCTCGCTGCGCTCGTTCGTGAGGCTGCCATGAGGGCATTGCGACGCTACCTGCCTGAAATCGAACTTGAGGAGGAAACGATTCCTCCGGAAGTTCTCGAAAAGATGGAAGTCAGAATGGACGACTTCAAAGAAGCCATCAAGGATGTTGAACCATCAGCCCTTCGAGAGATTTATGTCGAAATTCCAGAAGTGACCTGGGAAGAAGTCGGCGGATTACATGAAGTCAAGGACCGACTGAAGGAATCTGTTGAATGGCCACTTACTCAACCTGAGTTGTTTGAACACTTTGGCATCAAGCCGCCCCGTGGAATCGTGCTTTTCGGCGCACCCGGTACAGGGAAAACCTTGCTAGCGAAAGCAATTGCAAACGAAGCACAAGCCAACTTCATCAGCATCAAGGGACCTGAATTGATCTCGAAGTGGGTCGGTGAATCCGAACGAGCCATTCGTGAAATTTTCAAGAAGGCAAAACAGTCCTCGCCTGCAATCATCTTCCTCGACGAATTCGAGTCGATTGCAAGCATGCGCTCTTCCAACTCGGACGGCTCCGGGAGCGATGTTTCGAACCGCGTGGTCAACCAACTCCTTGCAAGCATGGACGGTGTTGAATCCCTCGACGGCGTGATCATTGTTGCGGCAACTAACCGCCCTGAGATGATTGATCCAGCGCTTCTCCGCAGCGGCCGATTCGAGCGAGTGCTCCACGTCCCACCACCGGACCTTGGGGCGCGTGAGTCAATATTCAGCATCCACAGCGAAGGCATGCCACTCTCCAAGTTCTCTCTCAAGGACATCATTGGTGGCCTCGATGGATTCACTGGTGCGGACATTGAGGCTGTCTGCCGTGAAGCAGCACTCATCTGCATGCGAGCCAAGAAGAAGAAGGTGACAAAATCCCACTTCGAAGAAGCGATCAAGCGCGTCAGGCCAACCGTGACACCGGAGATGCTCGATTACTACCAGAAGATGGAAACTCGACTGACCAGCGGCTTGTCCAACATCAAGCGAAACCGCGATACCAGTTTCGGTATGGAATCGATGTGAGTTCATTTACATCGTCGACGCATTGATGGGGCGAGCCTTGTTCGCATAGAACGCTCAACGGGGTGAATCTAAATGGCAATTTTCGCAAAAGACATCATCGGAAGGGACGTCGTTGGGCGCCAAGATGAACGGCTTGGTGAATTGAAGGACGTGGCCTTCGACAAAGCAACCGGATCTGTTATGTCGATTCGGGTGCGAATTGAAGGCGATATCGATCCATCAAAACTACCTTGGAGCATGGTCGACGGCTTGATGGAAATCCCGATTGAAGACATCAGTCGAATCGCCACGAAGATACATCTAAAACGCTGATTGAACGGTAAAAACCGCTGCTTTCAGCCAAAATACAAACCCCATGGGATGAGCATTTATGTCCCAGATAATAACAACCTTCTAAACCGATGCGAGGGCGTCCTCGTGTCGGAATCGTGCTCCACTTGGTGATTTAATGTTCAGCGGCCGAAACATCAACTACAGAAGGATTGGGCTTCAAGCCGCATTCTGGTTTGTGATGTCGCTGCTTTTGATGACCATCTTGTTGAATTTCGTAAACCTCTCCAACACAAACCAGTTGTCTGCATATGATGATGATTGGGACGACATGTCCGCCTTCCGTGCTGATCTCAAAGCAGCGAACATCAAGACGAGTTCGTTAGTCAGCAGCCCGCTTTTGTTAGCCGACATCGAAGATCCTCGCAACACCACCTACATTGTGGCTGGTGTCGAGAGAGACACGCTCTCACTTCCGCAATTTGACGAAGATGGATTCATCACCATTGCTGCAGATGATGGATACTCTCCATCCGAGATTGATGCTATTGTCGAATTCGTTCAAGCAGGAGGCACCGCCCTTGTGCTCGATGATTACGGATTTGCAGGAACGATTGCAGAGGCATTTGGCGTTCGTTATACCGGCTACCAGTTGTATGATACGACATATGTCCCAGAATTGGATTACAACTTCGTCTGGATGTGCGTCCAAGCAACGCCATGCGGCATGAATGGAACCATCATTGATCCGACAACTGTCTCAGTTCACGACCGATGGAGCGGCAACCTTGGGGAAGGCGAACACCCATGTGCCGCACTCAACGGCCAAAGCATGCCTCTCGAAGAAGCGGGCCTGTGTGCCCACCACTGGAAAGCTGGCGAAATCCAATACAACGCCAGTTACCAAGTTCTTCTCAATGACATCACAGCCCTCGAATTAATTCCAGGAGCGATTGGTGCCCTGCCGGAAATTTCGGTCCGTGCGGTCACCAGCAACGAGGCAACCGTTGATGTCAACGGTGACGGTGAAATTTGGGTTGGCAACGAACAAACCTCAGAAACTCCTGACTTATGGGGCCAATTCAACCTCAGTTTCGAAGCCTGCGCTCGAAGCACTTGCGATCCAAGCGACGGTGGTAGGATTGTGTTCATGGCAGACGGATCAGCCCTGATCAACGCAATGTATGACTACGAAGGATTCAACGAGGGAGCTTACGGGCCAACCAACAAAACCATTCCAGAAAATGACAACCGCAAGTGGGCCATGGACTTCATCGCAGAGGCATTGATGTCCTCTGAAGCCGACGAACTTGGTCAAGCATCCCCAACTGCCATGGTCATCTTCGACGAGTCAAGGCATCCACAGAACGCTCTTCTTGCCGATTCATACAACACCGTGTACTTCCTCTTGGTCTACTTCACCGGAGAAGGCCTTGCTATGCTTCTCTTGTTCTTGGTGCTCTTCGTCACCTTCGAAGCCGTGCTGCTCAAGAAGCGTGACCCAGAACCATGGCGCCACGTCTTCAGCATCATCTACTACGGGTTCGGTGATGCCAATCGCTACACCTACTATGCAAAGAGCGAGAAGATTCGACAGGTGTTCTTATCCAAGGTCCGAAATCAAAACGGACTCACTCGTGAGGAATTCCATGCCATGCCGGCAAAGGACCTCGTCGCCCTCATCAACGATCCAGTGCTTGCCAAGTTTGCAATCGAACCGAGCAAGTATTCACTAGAGCAAACAGTGGCTGTTGTGAAACGAATCAAAGCGTGGGGCAGAACCTGAGGTGAGATTATGTGGACACGTAAGGCATCCTTCACATTCACCGGTGGTATCGCACTCGTTCTGATCGGAATGATGATTTCCAACCTTCAAATGATGATTCTCGGCCTGACTTTTGTCGCCTTCATCGTCGTGAATTCGTGGATTTCAGGCCACGGTGAAGTAGAAGTTCAACGCACCCTCTCTGCGGACAATTTGTACAAAGGAGACGACTTGTACGTCGAACTGCTGGTCACCAATCGTTCCAACCGAAACACTCAGTTGCTCGAAGTCTACGACAATATCCCTCATGAAATGAAACTGCGAAGCGGCCTCAACCAGATGCGGTTGAACCTCAAACCAGGCGAAAGCGCACGCATTCGCTACGTACTTCGTTGCCCATTGAGAGGCCACTATTCCATCGGACCGGTCTCCCTTCGCTCTCGCAACACCTTCAACCTCGGTGTCGATGAAATGTATGTCGACCACCACAGCGACATTGTCATTTTCCCACAAATCAAGGAAGTGGAAGAAGCGTTCCTTCGCTCTCGTACACCAAAGATGTACACAGGTGCTACAACCCTGCGAACGCCGGGACAAGGGTCTGAATTCTACTCGCTGCGTGAATATGTCCCCGGTGATCCGTTCAAAAACATCAATTGGAAGGCGTTTGCTAGGACTGGAGAATTGATGGTCAACGAAAAGTGTCGAGATGCAGTGACAGATCTGTACCTGCTGCTTGACAGCAGGGACATCTCCAGAATTGGCACCGTTCTAAAGAATCCACTCGAAATGGGCACAGTGTCCGCTGCAAGCCTTGCTGCTTTCTTCCTCAAGCGCAGGGATTCTGTGGCACTTGCAATTTTTGACGAGAAACTCTCCTATCTTCCACCAGACACGGGTGATAAGCAGTATTTCAAAATCCTAAGCGCCCTTGCTGGCGTATCACCAAAAGGCGCCATGCCGCTCCAGGCTGTCACCAACTCATTGAGTGGTCGATTTAGCCGTGGAAGCCCGGTGTT
>JAQXFM010000238.1 GCA_029250305.1 Candidatus Poseidoniaceae archaeon
GACACCCGTTTCCCTGACTTTGGCTCTAGAACCTGGGATGATAAGGCTGCAAAGGCAGGCGGGTTAACCTTCGGTGCGCGAGGTATTCTGGTCGCATACAACGTAAATTTTGATGAAAAGGATGCAATTGTGGCCAAGAAGGCAGGCTCCCTGGTACGATCCACTGGAAGATTGATCAAACAAAACGATGGAAGGCGCATGCGATTGCCCGGTATGTTGCCGATGGTCCAAGGAATGGGTGTAATGCTTGAATCTCATGGCATCAGCCAGGTTTCCATGAACCTGAGGGACGTAACTGTGTGCCCCATGCATCTGGCGTTTGAGGCATGCAAGAGTATTGCAGCCGATCATGGAATCGAAACTCCGGGAAGCGAACTGGTTGGCTTAGTGCCGCTCTCTGCAATCTTGGAGTCTGGAAGATGGTATGCTGGCCTTGGAGACACCGATGAAACATCATTGGTCCGAGCTGCCATACAAGGCCTCGGGCTCGACCAATTAGGGCCATTTGATCCTCATCAACGAATTATTGAATATGCATTGCAAGGGGCGTTGGGACAATGAACTGGATGGAGATGACACTGACTGAATTCCAAGGTGCGCTTGCGTCCAAAAATGCCACGCCTGGCGGCGGTACTGCCGCTGCTATTGCACTGGGTCAGGCGGCTGGATTGACCGAGATGGTCTGTTCGTTAACGATTGGTTCGGAAAAATGGTCGGATGGTTGGCAGGCTGCCGAAATCGCTCGATTGGTCGCAGGCGATGTCCTCTCACACGCAGGTCGGCTGGCAAATGAGGACAGTGCGGCCTTCGACACAGTCGTGGCTGCGTTCCGCATGCCAAAGGCAACCGAAGAAGAAAAAGAAATTCGCAGGAACGCCATTCGCCAGGGTACGTTACATGCTGCACTGGTGCCCCTTGAGACCGCAAAAAAGGGGATGGAATTACTCCAAACTCTTGAGGGACTTGCTGCCAAGGGAAATGGAAATGCAGCATCGGATGTTGGCGTAGCCTCCCTTTTGGCAAGTGCTGCTGTCAAAGGTGCTTTGTTCAATGTCGAAATCAACGTTGCCTCGTTGCCACCTGAAATGGCAGCGGGTGTCGTTGAGGGCAGCCATGGCATGCGCGAGGCATGCAGCAAAGTGGCACGTGGCGTCATGCATGCTGTGCACGAACGGATTCAGTCTTGATCAACGAACCTGAGCGCCGGTCGTCATGTCACCATCAATGGTGATGAGGCGAACATTGTCGTTTCCATCGTCAGCAGCAAGCATCATGCCTTCCGATACGACGCCTCGGAGGGGTCGCGGTTTCAAGTTGGCCACAAAGACAACTGATTTCCCCATCATTTCCTCGGGAGCGTAGAATGCTTTCAGACCTGCGCAAATCGTGCGTCCTTTGTCAGAACCATCGTCGATGGTGACGACATAAAGGCGATCTGCATTTGGATGATCTTCCACAGATGTGATTTTCCCCACTCGCAAATCGACTTTCATAAATGTGTCAAATTCAAGATACGTTGTTCCTTCTGGTGCTTCTTGCATTTTTTTGTCTCCTTTGGTGTTGTGCTTCTTTTTCTTTCCGCCCTTTACACCGTGGCTAGGGTCGTCGGTTGCCATATTTGTGTTTTCGGCTAGAGCTTGTTCAGAGGCTAGAATCTCATCGAGTTCCAGTCGCTTGAACAATGGAGTAGGCGTGGTATCATTCCATGTCATAGGAGTTTCCCAATCAATCGCGGAGGACCACAATTGTGCAGATACATCGCCCTTTAGACCAAGTGATTCCCACAAGCGCTGAGCGCTAAAGGGCATGAATGGTTGCGTAGTGATTGCTAAGAATCTGGCAATGCGCCATCCGAATGCGAGATCCGAGAGTGATTGTGTTCGCTCTTGAGAAGGCGTGTCATCTTTGAGGTACTTCCAAGGCGTTGCAGCTTGGAGCATTTGATTCCCGTATTGAGAGGCGTTCATGGCCGACCGTAGAGCCTCCTTGTACCTATGGCGTTGAAGGGAAGTTGTAATCGATTGGTGAAGTTCGTTCAACTTCTCACGGTGTGCCTTTGTTCCTTCCTTGTTTTCAACACTGGCCAATGGGCCGTTATCGCCGGACGGCAACCGATGGCCGAGCGTGAGCACTCGGTGGACGAAATTCCCATAGGCCGCAATGAGTTCAGTGTTGATTTTCTCAACGAAATCTGGCCAGTTGAAATCCGTATCATGGTTTTCAGGCATGTTGATGCTTAGGTAATACCTCAACGTATCCGGATCGAACCGCTCGAGGAATGATGGAAGCCACACTGCATGCTTTCTCGATTTGGAAAATTGTCCACCTGCCAACATAAGATACTCCATGGCGGGAACGTTTGTCTCAAGGGCTAAATCACCTGGGCCGGGCAACTCTACCTTGTCATTAGCACTCTTGCCGTTCTTTGCATGATTGAGCCCCATAATCAGCGATGGCCAAATCACGGTATGGAAGGGGATGTTATCCTTGCCCAAGAAATAAAGATGCCGTGGTGTCGTACCATCTTCGGAAATATTCCACCATTTTTTCCATGCATTCTTGCCATCAGGGTGACCTGCTGATTCGGCAACTGAGTCCGCCCATATTCGAGCACACGTGGAGTAGCCTTGAACGGCTTCAAACCAAACATAGACGCATATCCCTTCC
>JAQXFM010000296.1 GCA_029250305.1 Candidatus Poseidoniaceae archaeon
GGAGGGAGTCCTTGGGGCACTGCAGCGGGGGCAGGCGGTAGGTTGAGGGATTGGGCGAGTGCTGCAGCGATTTCATCCTGCGATACTTCTGCGCTTGCGATTTCATTCACAGCATGGCCAATGTCAAGTGCTTCGTCACGCCGGGTTCCAAGATGATCTGGGTTGACGAATGCATCAGGAGCCACAAGTTCACTTCCATCATCTTCGAGTTCGCCACTGCGCTTCATCCTCAACGCAAGCACTGCACCGGCAGCGATGAGCACTCCAATCAATGGAATCGAGACATAGAGAGGCAACACGGCAAACAAACCACCGTTGCTGTCGACAGAAGAAACAGTCGTTTCGATTGCATAAACCCCCACGAGTTGTTCTTCGGAAGTTACAGAAATCTCTGTGAGCATAAGACCCTTCGAGGCCGATGCCTTCGGAGTGACGGTCACTTCAACGGTGAGGCTTTCCCCAACGCCAAGGCTCTCGATGGTGGTTTCTGAGAAAGAGACACTCCAAGCAGAGGAGGCGTTTCCTGCAGCATCGAGCACAAGGGCGCTTAGTGCACCAGTAATCGGTAGGTTCCCATCATTCCGAATGACAATTGATTGGGTTGCACCTTCCTCTTTGGCAATGCTTCGGAACGGCCGAATGCTATCATCAGCAACCGACATGTTCGCAAATTGTGACGGCAGGACAGCAACATCAATCCTCACCGATGCGTTGACAAGACGACCATTGTTTCCGCCAGTCACGGTGATCAAGAGGTCGAAGGCTTCAGCGTCTGCAGCGGCATTAGGCGGAGGAATCAAGCCAAACCGAACCGTTTTTTCTTCCCGTGGTTCGAGGTAAGTGATCGGGTTTGCAAATCCGACGACCCAGCCATCTGGGGCCAAGCCATTGCTCCAGCCGAGCGTCAGAGGGGCGTTTCCTGTGTTCGTAACATTGAAACTTCCGTAACTAAAGGTAGCACCAATCACGGTTTCAATGACATCGCCTTCGGGGCCTTGAAGATTCAAAGCAAGTTCGTCCCTGACTTTGAGAACCGTTGTGTTCGAGATGAACACCTGCGAAGTGAACTCCGTTCGAATGACGAAGCTGTTGGTATCACCTTCTTCTGCTGCCCCAGGCACTCCCAAAACAAAGTGCACATCAATGGACTCTCCCGGAGCGAGCGCAATGGAAACCTGGCGGGCATCCGTCTGTTCTCCAGTGGTGACTTCAATGGGCCATGTTGGGTTGGATGGTTGGATTTTGACATTCAAATCGAGGTCTGTATTTCCAGTGTTCTCGACGGTCAAGTTCATGTTGATCTGTTCCCCACTGTCAACAAGAACTTCTCGGTTTTTAGAAGATGGTCCAATTGGCCCGATATCATCGTATAAATCAGCATCAAAGGATTGTTGAGGGAGAACTGTGATGGTCGCAGACTCACTGAAATTCATCGACGAATCAGTGGTTGATGTGACATAGCATGTGACGGTGTCCGTTGAACCTGTGAGCGGAACACCGTTCACGACTGGTGGCACAAAGAGGTCAATTTTAATCGCCCGATATTCACGAATGCCAATTGGCTCAATTTCCAATGTCGACGAGTTGGTGTCCTTGAGCATGATCTGCCATCGGTGCTCAGATTCGCAACTGATCGAATATTGCGCAGGTGAATTTCCGATGTTCGCAACAGAGATTCTGAATCCAGCGGAGTCACCCGGTGCCGCTTCGAGGCCTTCAGTTCCAAGCGGTGTGATGAGGACTTCATCCAATTGGTCGATGGTGAAAGTGAGCCGCTGTGTGTGGGCAACTGTTGGGTTGTCTTGGTACCGTGCGGTTACATCCACCACGAATGTCCCAGAACGAGCATATCTTGGCGAAGCAGGGTCGCTAAGATCGGCATCCTCATCTTCGAGATGGATTGTTAGCAACTGGTAATCACCGGCTTCTCCCTGGCCTTGGACTGTGTAGGGCCCCAGTTGAGAGACACTCTTTGTCCATGTATCAGCAGGTGAAAGAAGGAAATCAGGCCGACCCGGTTGAGGCACCTGCACGTTGGTGACACTCAGTGTGACATTTTTCTCTCCAGTTCCCTCGTGGAGAATGTGAATTGGAATGTCGATACCGGTTTGATTTCGAACATCAAACGTTCGCAAGGCTGCCGCTTCACGATCTTCGGTAGCGACTGGCACCGTGCCATCGTCGTTGAGTGCCACGACACGAACACCGAGAGCGGTGACTTCGATGTCTTGTTCCCAAATGTTGTTGTCGATGCCTGTAGTGCCATCGTTCATTTCAGCAACCTGATCATTTGTATCAATTCGCAAGCGCATGCTGTGCGTTCCTGTTGTCAAGAATTGATGTTGAATCAAAAGCGAATCAATGGTCCCTTCAGCCAAAGAAGAGCGGTCCCCTTCAAACAACGTGTCTCCAGATGTGAGGTCTTCGAAAATCACATGGAAGGCGTTTGTGGCGAGGGTTCCTTGGTTGATCCAACCAATTCGAATTGCAATCAAGTCGTTACGAAGGGGTTCGGGAGAAGAAGGAATGATGCTGCCATTATAGAGGGCGAGATCTGCTTGGGGCGTGGGCGTTGCGTCTGCGGTGACGACCAGGCCAAAACTTTGGGTCGTACCACCACGGTGAAGAACCTTAACGAGCCATTGTCCAGAGGTGGAAAGGGTGCCAGGGGCGACTTTAATCCGCTCCACGTTATTGACTGAATCTGTCGCTTGCCCTGAGGTTGTGAAACCGTTGGCGAAATTGTTACCGTACCATTCGTTTCCTGATGGGTCAACGAGCACGAGATCGAGGTTGTTAACGAGGCGAGATTCACTTTGGGCAGCGTTTGCGGAACCTGCTTCATCCGACCAAGCCAGTGTGATATCGATTCCGTGAGAGGCGTCCAACTCGAACGCATACAGAAGACCAAAGCCAGCATCTAACGGAGTGTTGTCATCCATAAAGGTCGCAAGCGCAGAGGTGCTTGGCGAGGCGGAATCCCAAACAGGCAAAACGGTGCGATCGAGGTCGACTTGTCCCCATCCTTCAGCGTCGTTAGGAATATCTGCTGCACCAAGGTCGCGAGCACCGTTAATCATGGCCGCCTTCACAAGAGAGCCTGATGGTGCAGTGATGCCGACTTGTTCTCGGATGAACTCGCGAGTCAATGCTGCCACGCCGCCTGCGACAGCGGTGGCTTGGGAAGTACCGGACAACATGGTGTAGACATCTTCCCCATTGCCGTGGGTTTCTGTGGAGCAAGTTACTCCCGGAGAAGTTTTGGCTTCCTCAGCGCGCCCTGAACACACATCAACGCCAGGTGCCACGAGATCGGGTTTGACTCGTCCGTCGAGGCTTGGCCCGTTGCTTGAGAAAGAAGCAACGCTTCCTGAAGTCGAAGCCGTTTCTGAGGCCCCAATGGCAAGCACGTTCTTGGCGGTCCCAGGGGGGGTAATTTGTGATGCACCTTGTGAACCTCGGTCACCGACTGAAAACAATGGGAGCATGGAAGGCTTGTCGTGAACAAAGATATCTACTGAACGAGAATCGGCAGAATACTGACCATAGTACCCGTTGGCACCCCATGCGTTGATGGCAATACGGGCGGTCTTCTGTTCCGCATCCCTCAACAAATCATAGATTGAACCGATTCGCCCGAAAACAGCAGTGGGGTCATGCTCAAGAGCGTACATCACAAGGTCAGCATTTGGTGCCATGCCCGTAGCGCTGCCGTTTGATTGGCCATCCCCAATTGCAGATACGGCGATGTGAGTGCCGTGACCAGTGTTGGAATCGGCTGGAGATGAATCGAGGCCGTATTGCGTGTAGACACCCGCAACCCGCCCTGTCAAATCGGGGTGATCCAAATCAAGTCCAGTATCGGCGATAGCGATCATTTC
>JAQXFM010000322.1 GCA_029250305.1 Candidatus Poseidoniaceae archaeon
CGCGGGTTCGAACCCCGTCAGGCCCGCCACCCATTCACTGCTTCGTTACGACGTGGAGCACAACCCCAATCACATTGCTGAGGGGAATTCTTCCAAAGTTGTGCGAGTCTTCTGAGGCAAGTGGATCTGGATTGTCACCTTCGACAAAGGCAGTGGCTTCATCGAGTTCCTTAACCCGCTTAATGGCACGAACCGTGCTTCGCAGCGGATGCTGAAAGACGACGACAGAATCTGCCGCCACGCTCGAAACATCTTCGGAACACACAAGGCGTTCGCCATCGGTGTAGGTTGGCCACATGCTGTCGCCTGATACAACAGCGATGAACCGCTGCATGGTGAAGCCTCAGCTTGCTCGGATCCAAGGGACTTCTCGGCCCTTGATGGCCCAGAACATGGTGTGAATCGCTTCGATGGCGTCCATGAGTTCTTGTGCGTGGGTTGCCGATACTTCGACCTTGCAAGCGCTGCAAAGTTTTGCTGCTTGCCAGAAGGTGGTGTGGAGTTCGGGGTGTGCTTCAAGGTGTTGTGGCTTGAAGAAGTCAGTCCATAGCACGAGCAATTCATGCTTGCACTTCTGTGCTTCTTCGTCCTTGATCGCTGCGTATCGGCTCATTGTGTTGAGGTAGGAAGCCATGGATTCTGAACTGAACACCTTTGGGTATTCGAGAGCGAGCATCTTTTTGGTCATTGATTGCACTGCTTCACCAGCGATTCTGGCGCTTGCGGGGTCATAGACACCACAGGGTCCGTCGCAGTGTGCAGAGGCTTCGATTTCAGGGAGGATGTTCTCGGTGGTCATCGATTTTGGGACGGCGCACTAGTACATGAAGATGCGCTCAAGTGAACCTTACACCACGATTGTGGTGCCTGCAGTCCCGCGCAGTGCATCAAGCGCCTCGCCAGGTTGGCAAAGGATGGCTTGGAGGCCCGGCACATGGAGTGCTGCTTCCATGAGGCTGCCAATCTTAGGGGCCATCGAACCTGCGGGGAATTCACCTGCTTCGAGGTGCTGTTCACACTCATCGAGGTTCAACGTTCTGTGGATTCGTTCATCGTCTGTACCAAATCCGGTTCGCACAGCGTCGATAGCCGTCGAAATGATGAGCGCTTCAGCGTTCAATTTGATGGCTAAGAGTGCAGAAACTCGATCCTTGTCAATCACTGCCGGCACACCGATGAAATGTTGATCTTTCCGAACAACTGGAACCCCTCCGCCACCTCCGCAGATCACGACGGCGTGCAAATCAACCAATTTCTGAATGACTGGCAAATCAATGATTTCCATCGGCAACGGACTTGCAACCACGCGTCTTGGACCAAGCTTCGTTTGGGCAATGTCCCAATCTGCTTCCATGACGGTTTTCGAGGTGAGCACTGGTCCGACTGGTTTTGTCGGGTTTTGAAAACCGGGATCCTGACCATCGACCAGCACCCGTGTAACCACGGTTGCGGTTCGCTCTGGTCGTTGTCGCTTGGAGAGAATGGAATCGAGGTTGAGCGCTAACCCGTGGCCAATCATCCCTTGTGTTGCAGCAACCCACGCATCCATCGGTTGCGTGAGGTGTTCATCCAGTGCCATGAGGTGACCAACTTGAGGCCCGTTCCCATGCGTGAGCACGACGCCCCAACCGGCTTCTAACAGGTCGACAACGTCCGACATGACGTGAGCAAGTACTCGCTCACTTTCCCCATCGGAGCCACCAGTCGGGGAGGCGAGGGCGTTGCCCCCGATTGCATAGACCGCTACCTTTGCCACACCATTACAAGACCCCGCGATGGTTTGAGGCTTGTCCCATAATGCGTGTCGACCGGGTGCGTTTGAGCGGTCAAGTTGGTTGGCGGTTGGAGGGTGACATTGAATTACACAATGGCTTACCCAAGAACAGGTGCGAAGATGGTGAAGACAGTTTGGATTGGAGATGTGCAATCTGGAAACTACGACAACCAAGTGGTCGAGTTGAAGGGCTGGGTAAAGCGAACCCGTGGTTCAAACAAAATCCGATTCATCGTTTTGCGCGATTCAACTGGCACCATCCAGTGTGTCGCAAAGCGTGACGCACTCGGCGATGAGTCCTTTGATGCTGTGAAGGCAGCTTTGATTGAATCGAGCATCATCATCACAGGCACCGTCAACGTGGACGAGCGATCCGAAGGCGGCCATGAACTGGTCGTTTCGTCCGTGGAAATCATCGGACCAGTCAACCCAGATCGACCGTTCCCAATCACCGAATCCGCCATGGCAGCAGCCGATGGTGGCGAAACTGAGTTCCTCTTGGACAACCGTCACCTCTACCTGCGAACCTCCCGCATGACGACCATGCTCAAGATTCGAAGCAGTGTCTTCGGCGCCATTCACGGCTACTTCCGAGACCTCGACTTTGTTGAGTACCAAGCACCAAACTTCGTCGCAGGTGCCGTTGAAGGCGGCTCAACGTTGTTTGAAGTGCCTTACTTTGGACGAACGGCCTACCTCACCCAATCATGGCAACTCTACGCCGAGGCTGCCATGCCTGCTTTGGAACGCCTCTACACCATCGCCCCATCCTTCCGTGCAGAGAAATCACGCACTCGCCGTCACCTGACCGAGTTCTGGCATGCCGAGATGGAAGTTGCTTGGGCAAGCAATGACGAAATCATGAGCCACGGTGAAGGCGTTGTTCGAAACATCGCTTCAACCCTTCTCGATGAGCGCACGCCTGAACTCGAATCGCTCGGCCGTGACCTCGACCTTGTGGCACGCTACGCTGACAGCCCTTACCCACGAATGCGGTATGACGAGGCTGTGGAAACCCTCCAAGGCATGGGTGTTGACGTTGAATGGGGACAGGATCTCGATTATTCGAAAGAGAAGGTGTTGACCCAAGACTTTGATGTCCCTCACTTCCTTACCCACTACCCAAAAATTGCCAAGCCGTTCTATCATCGGGTTGACACTGATGATGAAAAGTACGTTCTGTGCCACGATTTATTGGCGCCAGAAGGGTATGGAGAAATCATTGGTGGCGGTGAACGAACATGGTCGGAAGAAGAAATTCTCAAGCGTTTGGACGAAGAGGGAACACCTCACGAACCTTACCAATTCTACATTGACACTCGCTCCTACGGCGGCGTACCTCACGGCGGATTTGGCCTCGGTGTGGACCGAGTGTGCTCGTGGCTCACCGGTGCCGACCACATCCGAGAAGTCATCCCCTTCCCTCGTGATTCACGACGGGTCACCCCCTGAGGTGACTGAATGGGTCATGCAGTGGCACTTGGTAGTGGCCTTGTGGGCCGCTTTGTCATTGAACGCCTGCTTGAGGCTGGCCACGAAGTCACCGTCATCGACCTGCACATACCCGATGCGTTCCATGCGAACCCACGTGTTCATGTGAGAGAAGGCGAGGCAATGGCCCACATTGCCGAACTTGAACCAAACCAAATTGTCGTCAACATGCTGCCAGGAAGAATTGGGGACATGGTCAGGCCCGCCTTGCTCAAAGCCGGCCACCAAATCGTCGACCTTGCATTCACAGCAGAGGATCCACACCAACATGAAGCACTTGCTGTTGCCAACGGCTCAGTCCTGCTATGGGACGTTGGTATCGCTCCAGGCATCTCCAACATGCTTGTCAAGCAAGCCTTCGATGCGTTTGGCCCATTGGATACAGTGTCCATCAAGGTGGGTGGAAACCCAACCAAAATGGACGACGGTTGGTCGTACATGGCGCCATTTTCTCCATCTGATGTGATTGAGGAGTACACCCGTCCTGCTCGGATCCAAGTGGACGGGGTTCCTGTTGAAGTCCCAGCCTTGACCGAGCGTCATGCCATCGAAGTCGAAGGATACGGCACGATGGAGGCGTTCTTGACCGATGGGCTGCGAAGCGTGCTCGAGACCATTCCCTGTGCCACCATGAAGGAATACACCGTACGATGGCCCGGACACATCGACAAGTGGTTGAAAGAAGGCCAATCGATGGACGAAACGGCACTCCTCGAGGCATGGACGTTCGATGAAGAACGTCAGGAATTCACATGGCTCGAAGTGATGGCGTCAGC
>JAQXFM010000333.1 GCA_029250305.1 Candidatus Poseidoniaceae archaeon
TCAGTGTCTGCAACATCCCATAGAGTACACGAGAGATTTTCTTCCCAGTTTTGGATACCATCGTTGTCTTCATCACCAGAATCTTCTCGGCGAGTCGGATCTGTCTCACCAGCGTCGACCACACCGTTTCCGTTCACGTCTTCTTCTCCGTCGTCAAAGGCGTCACCATCGGTGTTGTTGTTTCGAGGGTCACTGGCTTGAGCAGGGCTGCCGTACTGGCCACCCACTTCGACACCATCGGTAATTCCGTCCCCATCTGTGTCAGACGAGGTTGGATCTGTGAGCAGAGTCAAGGCTTCGTATGAATCGCTGAGCCCGTCACCATCGGTGTCGGCGCGCTGAGGATTGGTCGAAGTGATGCCGTCAACTTCCGCAGTGAAGGTTGCGCAACCACCAGGTCCGATACCACTGACCGGATCACATGGAGATGTGGTCTCAGTCGCTAAGCCGTTCGGTCCGGGGCGGAAGCAAGGTGATGCACCACACATTGTGGTCCATGTTGGATTGATGTATTCGAGCAAGTTGTTGAGTCCATCCCCGTCTGGGTCGCCATTTGGACCATCAGCGTTGGAAGGATTGGTAGCGTTGAGGCCGTTTGCTGCTTCCCAGCCATCGTCCATACCGTCGCCATCTGTGTCCCATCCTGCAACGTCTTCGTCTTCGATGCCGTCACCGTCATCATCGTTCGATGAACAATCTGCATCACCGTCGTTGTCTGGGTCTGCAGAATCAACAAAGCCGTCTTTGTCATCGTCGAAGCCGTTTGTACAAATGTTGCCAACCGGATCTTCATCGCATAGAATCACACTGCCAGTTCCATCCGAGCCGCTGTCCCCACAACCTGGTCGGTTGTATTGGAGGGCGTTTTCTTCGTCCCAGTTGTTGACAGGCACGGTACCATTCCACCAAACACCGTTGTCAAGCACACCGCTGGTGCTTGATAGGTCCCAGTTGGTCGGCTGGAGGTAGGAATATTCCTGAAGGTTTGACATTCCGTCACCATCAGGGTCGCCAACAGCTCCATCGCCGCCAGTGCTCGAAAGTGGGTCGAGGCCATATTGCCACTCCCATCCGTCTGGGAGGCCATCGTTGTCGGAATCGGGATCGTTTGGTGCCGTGTTCATGAGGTATTCCAAACCGTATGTGAGACCATCTCCATCTTGGTCTGTGGCAGCAAGCGCCTCAAAGGATCCGTATTGAATGGTGGCAAATGTGGAGAGCACCATCAGCGCAACGAGTGCCACGGATTTGACCGTGTCTCGATGCTGAAGAATTTGCCATTGGGAGCGCGGCTTCGAGGGAGATGAAGGCGTACGCATGGTTGTCACAAGAACTCGGCTGTTTTGATGCCTCATAAGGGAAATGGTACGATGTTCATACAATGCTCGATTTAGCAATCTTAGAATCGCGATGGAAATGCCAGTGAAAGGACTCGCAGTCCGTCGGTTATGCCCACCCGGAATCACTGTGTTGCTCAAAGAGCGTCGAGTTCATCCAAAAGTTCGAGATCGTCATCGATTTCCTCTTCCATCACAGGGTCAGGAATCGTGGATTCCAAAGGTTCGAGTTCCTTCTCATCTTCATAGAGGAACACTTCGTCCTCGAAGCCAGAAGTCGATGCTTGACCACGACGGTACACTGCAAAGACGAATGCAGCACACAATCCAAGACCTAACACGAGCGTTTGAGGCTCAGGGTCGACAATCTCATTGAAGAAGCACGAGGCCCCTTCACACGATGTACCGTAGACCTGTGTGCTGGTTTGCGTGTATTCGCTGTCATATGGCACTTCTTCGTCCATTGGCGTCACTTTGAGATCGAAGTCAATCGTTTCTCCATTCTTGAGGTTCGTAGGTGGCGTGATAGCGAGGGTGAAATCCTTGCTGGAGTAAGCAGGGAGGGTCAAAAGAAGGAAACGGCCACCCGTTTGATCAGAGGAAGCACGGATGAGGACATCCCAGCCTTGTGGTTCGTTCTCGAGCGTAATCACAACTTCCAGTGGGATGTTGTTTTGGTTGTCAATGCTGTATTCCACCGTTTGGAACTCACCCGATGTGAAGCGCACAACTGAGCTGCTGGTATCTGTGATTTCGAGGCGCCCAGGTTGGACATCTTCTCTCACTTGTACCGTCACTGGCAGGTCGAAGTAGCGAGCGTCTTGAGCGTCCACGCCTTCTTCGACAACACGCACGTACACCGTGTGATTGCCTGCTTCGACTTTGTCGCCGATGGTCATGCTCAATTTCAGGTCGGCGTACTGGTCTGACTCAAGGTACACAACGACGATGTCTGATTGAGAGCCATTGGAGATGGAATAATCCCAAGAACCGTAAGGCAAATCATCTTCGAGGTTCCGATCGAGGTCCTCAGGGTTGATGATGCGCCATGTGGTTTGGCCACCAGTATCACTGGAGTCCGTGATGCGCATCTGGTACCATAGAGAGGAACCTGGTGAAACCGGTCCAACGGTGCCTAAGGTGCCACTGTCGGAATCGGCTGTCACTTCAACAAGGACACCAAAGGTCCTGTGAACGGTGAACGACACGGCTGTGCTGAGTTCCGAATCGCCTTGGCTGGCCACACTCACTGTAACAAGGCCAATGTCCTGTGCGTCGCGCTCTGAGGGCGGGAAGACTTCCATGCGCACTGTAAGAATTTGGTGGGACCCGATGTCTGGTGTAACAGAGTAGATGCCTTCTTCTGCCAATTCAAGCCCTGTTTCATTGTCATAGAACTTGTATTGCCAAGCATCTGGGAGTTCGGTAACTCGGAGTTTGAAGGCATCGGTAATGAATCCGGAATTGAACACATCGATGAAGAAATCACCGCTTACATCGCCTGAATCTACGTAGTGGGAAAGCATCTCATCATAGGCTTCAGGGCGGGTTGAATCAGCGATTTGCTTCTGATGTTCATCGTCTTCGAACACCGAGATACGAGGCGGTGACAAAACATCGGATTCTTCGACATCGAGGACGATGGTTTCGACTGCGACCTCGACGGTTTGTCCTTCCGTGTTCTCAGCGTAGGCTCGAGCCTCAATCTCCAGTGTGTTTGGAGCGGAAGTCAGGTCGCCATCAGGCACTTCGATGCTTAGAATTGGTCGAGCAAACGTGCCACCGCCGGAGAGGCTGTAGCCGCCAGGTTGATCCCAAACGGGGTCGGACCAGGTCGAAGGCAAGGATCGAGACAACGAGAACACAACGTCCAGTTGAGAGGAACTGGCGCCCGTGTGTTCGATGAGGAATTCAATGCTCGAGGTTTGACCCGGAGCAATCAGAACAACATCGGGCTGACTTTCCGGCAGGGTGAGGTAAACGTCGTGTTCAACAAACTCAATACCGCTGTGTTCGAAGACCAGTGTGTGACCTTGAACGTCGCTAATTTCGAGTCGCAGTGGGTATTCACCAGAGGTGATACCTGTCTCGTATTGGAAGGTGTAGTTGCCAACCAATCCATTGTTGTCGAGTTTCAAATCATCGTCATCAAAAGACTTAGAGAACACAGTTCCCGCATCGTTGGGCGTGGCCATCACAAGGTCGACCCCTTGGATGTCGTCGCGACCGAAGGCGTCTCGGACATCAACCGAGAACTGCATGTTGCGGAACTCAGGTCGGTGAGCAGGCGACCACTCCGTGACCTCTGGGTCGAGGAAGCCACCACCGGGGCGGTGTACCTTGACCACTGAGTTCGCCAGTGCGTTGGCCTTCATCTCAAGTTTGGAATATCCGTTTGTTTGTTCGACATCACCGAAAGCGACGTTGACTTCGCAGTTTGGACCTCCGATGCCGCCGCCGCCACTGCTTTCACAGGTTGCTTGGGCGTCAACATTGAGCTTCAGTTGCTTACCGTTGGCGACCGTAAACCCGTCAGAGGGAACATCGAAATCGACAATGGAAGAAGTCCAAGAGCAGGAACTGGTGCCAAATGTTCCGCCAGTGCAGGGGTCATCAAGCGTTTCAGAAACGGAATCCACTTCAGAATCACCGGCTTTGAGCGAGTAGGTGATGTCAGCGGTCGAACCTTGAGAACCTGTGAATTGCAAGAAGAGGGTGAGGGTCACTTTGTCTGTGTTGTCACGTCCGTAAACGAGGAGATCTGAAATCATTTCAGCGCTGCGGAACTCAACGCCACCAAAGGCGCTCGCTTCTTGGTGAGCACCCGTCGGTTCGAGGGTCGTGATGGAACCTTCACCACCGCTTTCGCTGGTTGATTCGTCAAGGTACAAGTTGTAGGACTGGCATGTTGCGCAAGAGGATGCGGAGTTCATTGGAACCGATGGTTCAACAAGCACTTCTGCCTCTCGGAATTCCAAGTCGACCGTCCCATTCAACGGCGCCACGCCGCCCACCATGAGCAAAACAAGCAAGACTGCCAAAAATCGGCCGTTTGATGATGAAATCGAAGTCATGAAGGTGTTCACCGTACCCGCCTGTTCAACCGACTGTTAAACGGTTTTGCATTGTTTGTTCGGGCAAAGCCCCCTCTACGAGGGGGGAAATGTACGAGAAAGAAGTGCAGGGGGTGGCTTAATTATTTCTAAAAACGATCAAAGAGCAGATAGGCTTGCTTCGCTGAAATGAGCGAGAACATCATAATTCCCTGATGTGAATACAACCACACAAGTTTCGCCACCCAGTGCTGGGATAAAATAACCTCTAGCAATGCCAGATTGATTTGTTACTACGATAATTTGATAATTTATACTTAAAAAATACTGACAAGTTTTAAAAATACCATTGATGAACTCAAACTCATCTATCTTATATACATAATTTGTGTC
>JAQXFM010000336.1 GCA_029250305.1 Candidatus Poseidoniaceae archaeon
TCGAGTTGGTGACGTCCAGCGGTGTCAACAATGACAAGATCGGCAGCTGCGCAGGCTTTGAGTCCATTTCGTACAATTGTGGGAGCGTCCTTTGTATCAGGCTCACCATAGACTTGCACTGTTGAATCTTCGAGCAATTGTGAAAGTTGTGCGTACGCACCCGGTCGGTGAACGTCGGCTTCAATTACGGCAACGCGGAGCCCGTGTTTTCGACGGTACCATTCTGCCAGTTTTGCAGTGGTCGTTGTTTTTCCTTGACCATACAAACCGACGAGCAACAGTGTTGCACCATGAGGTTGGAATTGGTGGGCAGGGCCGAGAAGTCGCACAAGTTCCGTGTAGAGGATGTTCATTGCGTGTGTTTGGAGGGTGATACCAGGCCGTGGATCTTCCTCACGAAGCCTTGATTCCATACGCTCGACGATTTCCTTGGTTTGGCGGACGTTGAAATCTGCCTCTTGCAATGCTCGGCGAAGACTGCGAGTCATTTCTCGCAATTCTTCATCGTCCAACTTACGTTTGCTCTTGAGCAAACCAATGGACCGGAAAATACCCCGAGAGAGACCTTCGAGTGCCATGGCTCAGCGTAACCCCCTTTCCATTTCAATGCACCCATGCCCGTGAATGAATCATTCTTGATCAAGGGGCACGTCGAGGTGAAGCACATCACCGTCGAGTTTCGCTGAGACTTTGCTGGCTTTTGTTGGCACGGAAGTCACGACTTCCCGTTCCCTTCCATTCAAGCCCACGTAGAGCACACCCTCTTCGCTTCTCAATGAAAGTTCATCCCGCGCAATCCCGGGATAATGGAGTGAGATACGTTCCACATTCCCGTCAATCTCCTTCGTCATGCCACGGTGTATAGAATGTTGAAGGGCTTTACCGATGTCGTGGGGGCCAAGGTCTGCAGGATGGGGTTTGACTTCTCCATACAGACGTAGGCCAACGGATCTCAGCGATTCGATACCGACCACTTCGTCATCCAACAGTTCCATCGTTGCGATGTTTACGTCTGCCAGTTCTTGTTTCAATTCCTCAACGCGTCCTAACTCTGCTGTGCGTCGGTTTTGAAGGAATGGATGGTCGAATTCTGGTGTCAAACGATTCACGAGGCAGTTGGGGACTGGCAACTTGTACTCTTTCAAGGACGCATGCGCCCTCAATGTTTCATTGATCCCCATTCGTTCAGGAATGGTCACGAGGGTGAACGAAGTAATTGATTCGTTAGAAAGGACGCGGCGAACATGGAGGACCCTGCGACGAAATCGTTCCAATTCTTCCTTCATTGAATCACTTTCTTTACGACCAAAAAGCATGGACCGAAGGCCACCAGAGACACGCATCATTCGAATGATTTTGTCGGACCACGACTCAATAAGTTCGGGGAGGGAAAGGAACCGGAGTGTGTGCCCAGTCGGGGCAGTATCGAAGACAATGACATCCCAAGTTGGATCTTCGACGTGTCGGAGGAGTTCATCAAACGCAAGGGCCTCATCAAGGCCGGGAATCACCATGTCGGATGCCTTCACTTCATCCTTCATGGCGTTCATTTCGTCCTTTGCGTTTGGGTCGAGCATCATGCTCAATCCGCCAAGGCCTCCAAGACCGCCACTTCCGTTCATCCCATTCATCATTTCACCCATCTTGGGGAGCACTGAGGAAATCTTTGATTCAGGGTCCATTTCCAGACCAAAAAGTCCAGGCACACCCTCAATTGGTGTTGGTTCTGACCCAATTTCTACGCCGAGTGAATCAGATGTCGAGTGGGCTGGATCACTGGATACGAGCAGCACGCGCAAGCCTGCATCTGCCAACCAAACTGCAGTTGCTGCAGACGTGGTTGTCTTTCCAACGCCACCTTTCCCACCAAACAGAAGCAAACGAGCCATGGCATCGCCTGTGCCTCGGGGTCTTTGAATACAACGCCACACAATAAATCAAGCAACGCTTTGATGAAGGGCAGGGTTCACGCAGAATCATGGCCTCGACATTCTTTCTGTTTCAGGCCGCTGCAGTGACCTCGCTGATTGGCATGACGCTTGGTTGGCGAGGTGTGATGACCAAGTATTCAGGGTTCTATGATTTGCCCACGGCTTGGAGCAATGTGTTTTGGGGTATACTGCTTGGTGGAATTTACGCCTCGACGTCGCACAATTTCATCCTCTTACCCTACCTTCAGTTCGTGGCAGATGATGCGAGTGCGGTTGTGAACCCAATCAATTTGCTCTTTTTATGCCTCACAGCATCTGTTGGCGCACACATGTTGTTGCGAAGAGAGCGAGTCCGTTCAGGATCTTCACAACCAACGAGTGGATGGGCACTCGGGTTGGCGATTGGCGCTATGGTCGGCATGGTGCATCTGTACCGTGTGTTTGAGATACAAGACAGTCTTCTGGATCCTAAGCTTTGGGTCACAGTTGCAGGATTCTCCATTTTTGCACCACGCACTGAAGCCCTCATTTGCTGTTTTCACGGCCAACTCATGCTCCAAGGGAGGCGTTGGGGCGCCGTTCTTCGTTCCACATTTTGGCGATGTGCATACCTCGTGATGTTTGCCTACGCAGTTGTCGAACCTCTTGCTTGGATCTTCATTGTCCCGTTCGCAATGCTTGTCAGCAAAAAAGCCGATGAATGGATTTGGGATTCCATTCCGAGTGAAGGTAAAAAGCGACTTCGGAAGATGTGGGCGCGTCAGGTTCGAGAGAAGCTTGCAGCAGAAATGGATGCAGCCGAATCGTGAACTTCAGTCAGCATTTGCTTACATAGTGTGCTGGAGTCCAAAGGCGTCAAATCCCCCTCCTCTTCGGAATTAAGCATTTATGGGGCCTTCCGCACACAACGGTTATACAACGCCCGCTCAGCCTTGCAAGCATGGGTTCCTGCCCTTATTGCCGAAGTGTCACCCTCCCCGGGGACACGATTTGCTATTCATGCGGACGCGTGCTGGCAAATCTCAACTCCAAGTCCTTTGCACTGGAACAGCAATTCAACAACGGTTCAGCAGATAGCACCTACAAAATGACAAAAAAACCAACCGGACCTGGCGTCATCCAAACTCATACAGGACGATCAAAGAACATCATGAAGCGGACCCGAAATAAGTCCCGCATGATTGTGATGGTGATTTTCATCGCCTTTGTGTTCACCTCGCCGACTGTCCAGGAAGCGTCCATAGCAAAGTTTGCCGCTGTCAAAGAATCGGTCCTCCTTCAAGCAGCACCCTTCCATCTCTATCCTCTCGAAACGACCTACTCGGTCTCAAAAACCATTAACGTGGTGAACACTGGATCCGAAGGCTACCTTGTTGAACACCTGACGATCCCCTCGGATGTTCGTTCGTTGGACAATTCAATGACCCAGTACGAGTATACAGACGAATCGTCGGCAATGCCTACGCAGAGTATACAACAAATTTCTGCAATCACACTTACCATCGACGGTGGAGAAGTTTTCAACATCCCATTGAATGGGTTACCAACAAAAGCTGTAGAAGAAAAGTTGTTGACAAACAATGGGCATGAAATCTGGTGGCCTGGTTCCGGTCCGGGGGCTGATTTCTGTACCCTAAGCTCATGTATTGTGCTCAAATTCAATCTTGATCCTGGCCAAACTTCTTCCTATGATTACACAATTACACTCACGAGTACGGCTTACTCTTGGTGGGATAACAGCCAGCGGGTCGACACACGGGTCGACGGCATAGAAACGGGCATCAGCATGTCGAACAGTGGCACGTTTGATGATGTCTCCCTTCGCAACCCATTCGGGGACGCTCAACAATATCGAACAACGAAGTGGTACGACCGGGGAACGAGTACAATTCTCGATAGTCGTTCCCTTGGTGGATGGGCGATTAACGCCCAACATGAAGCAGTAAACGAAGTCGCAAACCAAATCCTACAGACACTACCGGAAGGCCAGAGTGACAATGCTTACGGGTATGCAAGAGCAGCATTTGATTACCTTCATGAGCATGCGACCTATGACAAAAACGCACCGATTATTGCTCGAAGTGGACCTGAATGCCTTGCCGCAGGTACTGGAGATTGCGACGAACAAACCAACGCATTCCTTTCCTTGCTCCGTGTTCAAAATTTGCCCGGATGGTATGCCTTCGGAGCGCTTACAGACAGCAAGTACCAAGTTTGGGAAGCGCACGCATGGGGCTACATTGAACTCCCTCTGAGCGATGAATACTGCGAAGCAAATGGCATTGAGTTGTCAACATGCTTTGTTCAGGGACAAGTGGATGTTGTGAACAACAAATGGCTGCTTCACACACCGACGGCCTACATCGCTTGGATCGAGGAACCAGATCCTACAGGCGACCTCCTCAACGCCTACTACATGCCTGTCCCTCTACGTACAACTGGTACGGACCGATCGCCCCCGGTTTGGTCGACTGTTGGGGACGTCGATGTGAACGGGGGCGAATTCAAGGTCCCAATGTTGGCAGAAAACCTCGGGTGAAGATCATGCGAATTATTATTGGTGGTGCAGGACGAGTTGGAACAGACCTTGCGAAAGCATTGCGTGCTGAAGACATCGATGTTGTGCTCGTAGATTCAGATTCCAGGGCTGTGAAAAACGCTCAAAATTTGGACGTTCTCGTGATTCATGGTGATTTAACAAAGCGTGAAAAGTTGCATGAAGCAGGAATCGGGCAATCATCGGTGTTCGTAGCAGCAACTGATTCAGACGAGCGAAACCTACTCGCATGCGCACTTGCTAACCACGCCTTCCAAGAATTAGCACCGGACAACGCAGAGCCACTGCTCTCCATTTGCAGGGTCCGTGAGATGAACTTCATCGAAGAACAAAACAATGGGCACTTGAGCGAATGGGCGAAGGTCAACCACGTTGTGAACCCGCTCGAAGGCGCCATCAAAAGACTGCATTCAGGTCTGAGATCATCTTCGATTGAAGAGGTGATTCCTTTCGGACACGATGCGTACATCATTGAATTGGACGTCACAAGCAACGCCAAGAGCGTTGTATTCAGCACCTTGCGAGAGGCTTCGACACAAATCGAAGGCGGCATGCCCTTGATTGTTGGGCTCAAGCGAGAGGGCGAAAAGAGCATTGTTCCAGATGGGGATTTTATGCTCGTTCCGAACGACAGAATCGCCGTAGCAACAACCGGTCTGACCAGTTTCAATCGAATTTTGAATATCTTTGG
>JAQXFM010000001.1 GCA_029250305.1 Candidatus Poseidoniaceae archaeon
CGTTCGACGCAGCCGACGCAGGCTGTGGGACGATGCCGAATCCGCGGACAAGCTTGCATGCCAGCACACCCTCCACGAAGTCTTGACAACAGTGTGCAAGTTAATGGCACCTGTCAGCCCATTCATGGTCGATGTCATCCACCGAAACCTCACCGGTGAAACAGTGCACCAAGCAGCATGGCCTCTTGGCACACCGGGTAGCCTTGAGGGGGCAACATCTGATGAATGGGACAAAGAGGCCGCCGCTGCAACTGCGGTGCTTCCACCCCAAGACCTCGACTTGGAAGCCTCGATGGCTTTGGTCCGAGAATTGGCCGAAGTTGGACGACGCATCCGTGTTGATGCTGGGCGAAGGCAACGCCTTCCTTGCGCACAAGGTTGGATTGTGGCAGGGCCCGCTTTGACCGAATTCCATGGAATCCTCGCTGAGGAATTGAATGTAGAGACCATCAATGTCGAACAGGATCTTGACCGATTCCAGCGCATTGAACTGGCGCCAAACTTCCGAGCACTGGCACCAAAAGCACGTGCAGATGTCAATGCGGTAGCAAATGAAATCAAATCGAGCGCAGATCCCGAAGCACTCCTCGCCTCGATTCAAGCAGGCGAATGTGAAATCATGGGTGTCAAGATTGAGATGACCGATGTTGAACTACGAAGAGCTGAGCGAGAAGGATTTGCTGCCTCGACCGTGCAAATCGGACAAGGTGAAGACGCTTCACAAATCAGCCTCGTGTTGGATATGAACGACGCCCCTGAACTCCTATCGAAGGGACTCGCCCGAGACATCACACGTCGAATCCAAGCAAAGAGAAAAACGCTGAATCTCGAAATTGAGGCGACGATTGACCTTGAGATTTGGATGAAAGACGCACCGGAGTTGTACGCAGCGGACCGACAATGGGTTGTCACCGAAACCCGGGCTGCTGCAGCCGTGTTCCATCCCGAAGGCGTGAGCCCATCTGAGCAGAGCGAGTCGTTCGAAGTTGATGGCACGACCGTTTGGTTCACCGTCGCTTGAAGGTGAAGCAGCATGCGGATTGTTTCGCTTGTACCGAGCCTCACACTCACGCTGTTTGATTTGGGATGCACAACCGATGAAGTCGTTGGACGAACGCCTTGGTGCGTCCACCCTGAGGCATTAGTGGCCAATGTTCCCGTTGTAGGTGGAACAAAAACGCCCAACATCAACAAGATCCTTGCGGCATCACCAGATGTGGTAGTGCTCGACCGTGAAGAGAATCCGAAAGCCGTCTATGAGGCTTTGATCGATGCTGGAATCACGGTGTATGCATCATCGGTTGAACACCCAAATGAGGTCCCAAAAATGTTGAGAGAACTCGGGGCGATTGTCAACCGAAGCGAAACGGCCGAACGCTTTGCATGTGAACTCGAGGCACTGTTGATTGAGTTGCTCGAAACACCCCTCTCTGCAACAAGGGTTGCGCCAATGATTTGGCACGACCCGCTGATGTCTGTTGGACCAGAAAAATATGCAGGCGGCCTGCTCACAACGCTTGGCTTGTCCGTACCTTCGCTTGTCGAGGACGGAAATGGATACCCTGTGGTCACCGTTGAAGCCCTCAAGCAGCACAACATCGAGGCCTTGCTGCTTTCGAGCGAACCACACCGCTTTGCCCTCGAAGAAGGAGAAGACATCGCTGCTCAGGTCATCGCACAAGGTGGTCAAACCATGTGGTGCAAATGCATCGACGGTGAAGCATTGACGTGGTTTGGGACGCACACAGCCGAAGGCCTGCGACTGCTTCGCAAGGCTTTGAACTGACCTTACAACACCACAACTCATGCGAGCGACGCCTTCAAATCGAACGGCAGTGAGGCATTGACATGCATCGAGTCATGCTGAGTGTATTGCTGATG
>JAQXFM010000009.1 GCA_029250305.1 Candidatus Poseidoniaceae archaeon
TTAGGTGTCGACTATGCGCTGCACATGGTCAATCGAATTGAGGAAGTACGGCGAAAGGAAATCGACAAAGCAAACGATGAGAACGCCAGAAGACGACGAAAAGGCGAAGCGCTGGAACCCGTTCCTGACTTGTGGGACATCAACTTCTATCGAGACTGTGTGATGGAAATGACGCGCTCGACTGGGGTCGCCGTGTTCCTTTCTGCAATGACCACAGTGATTGGGTTCTCCGTCCTCATCGCCCCAATGATCGTTCCAATCTCACCGATTCGCTCCGTCGGAATCACCCTCGTCATTGGCATTCTTTCGACCTTGGTGTTCAGCATCATCCTCGTCCCAACCCTCGCTTGGTTGCTCAAATTCAACAAACGCAGCAACCCGTCGATGTGGAAGAACATCGGTACATGGCCTGTGAAGTGGTTCCTTGCCATCCTTTTGGTATCGGGCAGCGTTACGGCGTACGGTGTGGCTAACCTCGACAAGATGGATGAGCCAATCACGGGTTCCTCAGAAGCTCCCGATGGAATCGACTCATTGAATTCCCTCGCCAAGTATTCGAGAGAATTTAGCGGTGGGCAAACTTCGCTGTTCATCTTCAATGCCGAAGAACGAACGGCTGAAGCGATGGAAAATAACACGGATAACATACGTGACCTTCCGGTGCTTGATGCCATCGATGCTCTTGAGACTCAGATTGACATGGTCGATGAAACCAATACAACGAGCATCATTACGTTCCTTCGAACCATTCCGGCCACCATCACCCTCACCGATGGCGTCACGCTCTACGAGGGAAGTCTGTGGGATTTGCTTCACGACCCGTGTTGGGAAAGCAATGATCCAATTCAGTGCAATGTTTGGCTCGGCTTGGAATTGACGGGACCAGAGGGGCGCAAAGGCCTTCGAAAGGACATGGTGAACGTGGTGTTCGACACCCTCACTGAGGAAGTTCGCTCCATGCTTCTCAACGAAGCCAACACCAAGGCCATCGTCTACGTGACGCAGCCCTACATGAACCTCAATGTCGCTGGGGAGCTGCGTGAGGAAATTGACGGAATCCTTTGCGAAGCACCAGTGGTGCCCAAAACAAGCATGTCCCTGCTCACAGGCGGCTTGCCGGTCTCCCTTGACATCAACGACGGTATCCACGACACACAAAGCACCACGACCATTGTCACCTTGCTGTTGCTCACGCTGGTGCTTGCAGTTGTGTTCCGTTCGGCTCGCTTGGGCATCTACACGATGATACCGGTCGCGGTCGTCATCCTATGGCAGCCATTGCTGATGCAAAGCGGCGATGTGAACGTGAATATCTTCACCGCTATGATCGGAACCATCGTGTTCGGTATTGGTGTGGATGACTCAATTCACGTCATGCATCGAATCCAGGAAGAGGGTGAGACGCCGAAGGGCATTGCAAATGCCATTGAAGAAACTGGTCAAACTATTTTTGAAACGACCATCACCACGATTTCCGGTATTGCGGCTGGATTCCTCGCGGCGTTCCCCGGCCTTGAGAACTTCTTCATGATCATGTGCATGTTGATTTTCTTCGCCTTCATCACCAGTGCGTTCCTGCTCCCTGCAGTGATTACGCTCGAACACACGGCGAGGGCAAAACTGTCGGGCAGTGAAGGTTGGAGAGATTACGGTGAAGGCATTGCGCTGGCGTCAGCAATCTCAATGAAGCCACTCGATGCAGTGCTTGAAGAGTGAACAACAGTCAGACGGCCCGAAAGAGTGGAGGGAGTAGGGAGTAAGCCCCTTTCTGTTCCCTTTCGGTGACCGCATTCAACTTAGCATCCTACCTGTCCCTCGGCGTGCCGCTTCGACGGGACTGTTTGGACTTGCTCCAACGGGGTTGCTCGTCTCATCGACCACAAGGCAATCTCCGTCTTTCAACATCATTGTACACACCTTGCATCGTTCGTTTCTGCTGCATTGACCTGACCATTTCTGTTCTCTTACTTCTGTAAGCCGTCTGCACTGTGGAGAGGGGACTTTCCTCAGAGTCGAACTCTGTCAGCGATCCTCCTACTCCCTCCATCGTGGCCTCA
>JAQXFM010000010.1 GCA_029250305.1 Candidatus Poseidoniaceae archaeon
CCTGTAAGCCCGCGGGTTGCTGTGATTGGAGCGAACAAAATTGGACGAAGAATCGCAGATGACTGGCTTAATTCAGGTGCAAACGTCACCGTGATTGAACGTGATTTACAAATGGCCAACGAACTCTCTGGTTCGACCACTGGCGCCCACCCCAACCTCGAAGTCATCCACGGGGATCACCTTGACCGTGACATCTTGACTGAAATTGGAATCCCGGATCACCACATCGCTATTGCGGCATTGACAGATGATCTTGCGAGCATTGCTGCTGCTTTGTTGGCAAGCGACATGGGCGTTCAACGAACTGGCCTCTTGCTCTATGACGCAGATTTGGTCAAGGTCACGCAACGGATGGGAATCACTTTTGCTGTCGATCGAAAGCGGGTTGCAGTCGACAACATGCTTGCACAAATACACACCAAAACGGCTGGTGCGTACGCCTTATTGACCAACATTCCAAACATTGTGGGCGTCAGCATGGAAGTGAATGAACGCGCCAAATTCTCTGGTAAGCGAATCAACGAAGCAAATTTCCCCGAATGGTTGCGCATTGCGTTCATCCAGCGCAGGAATACGTCTGGCAATTGGGAATCGTTGCGTCCATCACCAGAAAAGACCCTGGTCAACGGAGACAGGCTCATCATATTCTGCAGCCCCGATCGGATTTCCGATATCGAAAAGCGATTTAGGGTGTGATGGCCATGCGCTCAGATGTGCTTTACCTCATCCTTGGATGGACACTTATTGCGTTGGCATTGCCACTCGCAGCCTGTGGCATTCTGACTGGTTGGTTGGATTCGTTTGAGCTTGCCCTCAAGGCATTTGCATTACCTGCCTTCATCTCATCCTTCGTCGGAATTTTGATGTTAAGTTTTGGAACGAGAACGAACACGAGTGAACGATTGCGAGACAAGGAAGCCTTCGCTGGTGTGGCGCTTGTATGGCCGATTGCTGTGTCGATTGGAGCACTCCCCTTTTGGCTTGGAGGTGTCTTTAACGGCCCCTTTACTCCAGATGCAGCATTCATTGACATGGCAAGAGGTGCCGTTAATGCGTGGTTCGAATCAATGTCTGGTTTCACAACCACGGGCGCAACCGTCATTTCGCACAACATGAGTCCAAACTGTATCCCTGGTGTGACAGAGGACTGCATCAACAGTCAACCAAGAGGCCTCTTGCTCTGGCGCTCACTGACGCAGTGGTTTGGCGGCATGGGTATTATCATGCTCGGTATGATGATTCTGTCACGTGTGATCGGTGGTGGAATGGCGCTGGCGCGTGCGGAACTCACTGGACCATCTTTGTCGAGGCTGCGGCCCAAACTCAAACAAACTGCGATCGCTCTTTGGACGCTGTACATCATTCTGACATTCGCCGAATTCGTTCTCCTGTATGGAACTGGATCGATGGACCTTTTTGATTCGATCAACCATTCGCTTACAACGTTGCCAACAGGTGGTTTCTCAACACATGATGCGAGCATTGGCTACTATGATTCAGTCCTCGTGGAACTGATTGTGGTTGTCTTCATGTTCATCGCTGGTGTAAACTTTACATTATTGTGGATGTTTTGGGAAGGCGATTCAAAGAAAGCCTTGCGCGATGAGGAGTTCCGATACTATACGATTTACATTGTCGTTGTTGTGTTGGCAGTGGCTGGAGCGTTGATTGGTTCAGGTACTTCTGTCGGCAAAGCATTGAGAGACAGCCTTTTCCAAGTCGTATCTATAGGAACTTCGACAGGTTTTGGCTCTGCGGATTACATGCACCCATCTTGGCCTTTGGCAACACACCTCCTCATCTTCATTCTGATGATTGTCGGTGCCAGTGCCGGTTCCACTGGTGGTGGCCTCAAATTGCTCCGTGTCACGCTTGCCTTCAAGGTGGCCATGCGAGAATTGGTACGCATTGCACAACCAAGGAAAATTGAACGAATCCGTATGAATGGCGAAGTCGTCGAGGGAAATCAAATCGGTCTCATCGTTGGTATGCTCTTTGTATGGGTCGGTTTGTTTGGTATCTCGAGCATTATCTTGTCCATCTTCATGCCAAACACTGATTTCGAAACGGTCACAACAGTGGTTGCCTCATCGCTCGGGAACACCGGTCCTGCAATAGGTGATTTCTATGGGCCAGCCAATACATGGGCTGGAATGAATTCTGGCGCCCTCATCATCACATCGATTTTGATGTGGTTTGGGCGTCTCGAACTGCTGACCGCTGTCATTTTGATGCATCCACACACATGGCGAAGGGAAGAAAAAGTTCAATCCGACCGCGCTGCAATTGCTTTGTTCCGTCGAATCATGGATGATGATGAGAAATCGTAGGTTCAGAACAATTTCATTTGACCCGAGGGTGATGGATCTTCGTCGCTCTTTTCTGGCTCAATGACCGTTTCTTCAATCAGTTCCAATGAATCAATTTGAGCGGTTTCTTGTGCAGCCATGTAGGCGGCTAACTCCTCATTGTATGCTTCAATCAAATCCTTCGTCGAACGTCGGCTAAGAGGCAAACCTGCCATCGATGCGTGTTCCTCGCCAGAGAAACCAAGGCGAATGGAGAGAGAGAATTCCGTTGAATCACCGATGTTCGGTGAATCTTTGATCATGGCGGACAAGAGTGGCATCATCTCATCGCGGGCTGCAGCCTTGCTCGCACCCGAAAATTCAGTCAGACGGTTGACAATTGCAGGGCGCACCCACGACGCTTGTCGCCGAAGGAATGCAGGATATGAGGAATAAATTCGATCACGGAACGGGACCTTATTGGGCACCGATGCAGAAAGGCTCGCCAATTGACCGCTCCAATACCATGACCTGTGGGCCGTGTTTTGGTACTGACCCATCAACATTTGAGCAGCGAGGGCTAAGGTGTGATTGGCACGCTTGATTGATATTTTTTCAGGAAACAGCGAAGCGTTGTTCCAATGAACCCAGTTGATCAATTCGCTTGGTGGCTTGTCGATTAAACGGCCAAGTTCGACTGCCTTCTGTGCATTCGTCTCACGGTAGAGGGCGTCGAGACCCGGGAACACTTCCAATGTCGTATCTCGTCGTCCTGAGTCGGCTTGGGCCACGACCATTGCTTTCGTGATGGTCCCTTGGGCAGTCGAGGCTAACACCTGCAAATCTCGCACCAATGCTCGAAGATCGCCGGGGTTGCTAGCGACGAGGGCACTGACTGCCGCATCGTCGAAGTCAAGGTTTTCTTCACGCAGCACTCGTTTCGCGATCCTTCGCAGCGCCTCATTGCTCGCTCGTTCAAAAGTAATAATTTCGAGATGAGGTTTGAATCGGTCTCTTGTGTTCCGCCAACTCGAACCTTTGCCCCACAATCCCATAATCTCGTTGCAAGCCAACATCACAGGCTGTTTGGTGTTTGCAAGAAGATGAAGGAGTTCTGCCTTTCCACCGGAATCGCCATGGAGCTTGACTTCCCTTCCAGAGTCATCGGCACCTTGCATCGCTTTGTCGATGCGATCTTGACTTACCGCACGAAGGCCTCCTGAGATGTGGTCAACTTCGTCAAGTAAAATCAACGTGCGTTGTTTCTTTGCATTTGGGTCATGGAAGAGGGACCGGTGCGTACTGCCTTGAGTGGCAGCCTTTCGGATTGCAGCGGCATTGCGGGCATCGGAGGCGTTCAATTCGATGACGTTCCAACCCAGGTCTTGAGCAATGGCTCTTGCCACGGAAGTTTTCCCCACACCGGGTGGGCCGACCAAGAGAATCGCTTTCTTTTTCGGCGTGCTGTTTTGCCAATCGTCCAACCATGCACGAATTTTACGACGTTGAACTTCATTGCCCTCGAGGTGGCGTTCTGACGTTGGGCGATGCCGTTCGGTCCAATCGCTTACCTCAGGCATATTCGAACCTTGGTCCGAGGGTCTTTCAACATTGATGAGAAACTGGAAGGTTTGTCCAATCAGACCAGATCAGCGATGCCCACTCGCTGTTGCTCGCCTGTGTCACGGTCCCTGATGGTCACCGTTTGGTCCTCGAGGGATTGATGATCGACCGTCAAGCAGTGTGGCACACCAATTTCGTCTGCCCGAGCATACCTGCGACCAATTGAACCGCTGCTGTCGTACACCGAAACCACACCTGCTTTGCCACACAAGGAGCGATGAAGCGAGCGTGCGAGTTCGCCCATGCCGTCTTTCTCGAAGAGTGGGAACACACAATAGTCGACTGGAGCAACATGTTTGCTGAGCCGAAGTACGGTGTATGCGTCATCATCTTTCGATTCATCGTCATATGCGTGATCGAGGATGTGCCAAATGATGCGATCAATACCAAAAGCAGGTTCAACCACATGGGGGATGTACCATTCGCCGGTGATTGTTTCAGTCCGTTGCAGTCGTTTGACATGTTCAGGGAGAACTTCGATTTCTTCCCCAGATTCCAATTGACACATCAAGGGGAAGGTTGCCTCAGCGGGAAGCAATTCCACCGCTTTCTTGACAGCCCCCGCCAGCGCCCTGAAGGCAGGACCTGCTGTTGCACCATTCATTGTCCAGCCATCAATTTCAACGATTTTCGGCTCTGAAAATTCACGCCGTGCTCTGAGGGTCTTCCCAGTTGCCTTTTCGTGAGCTTCCAAGTCATAGCATCCTCGGTGAGCGATGCCAACACATTCAATCCAACCATAGGAACCATGGATTTCTGCATCCCAACAATCAGTAGCATAGTGCGCCATTTCATCCGACTCGTGTTGCCGGAAGCGGAGACGTTCAGGGTCGATGCCAACCTTCACAAGGAAATCATATGTTTGTGCCATGAAGTACCCAACCGTGTCATGGCGCACTGTATTGTTCTCAATGGCATCTTGAATGGTCATCTTCTGTTCTTCCTTGCCATCTGCAACCAAACGGAATGGTGTTGAGGACCATGGAGAAAAGTCATGGTTCGCAGGATCATATGGATTGATGAAATATTCCAGTTCCGCCATGTTGAATTCACGCAGTCGAATCATCCCTTGGCGTGGAGAAATCTCATTCCGGTACCCCTTTCCGACTTGAATGGCACCAAACGGTAGGCGATCCCTGTTGTGGCGAAGCAATGCTGGGAACGAAGTGAACATACCTTGAGCAGTTTCAGGTCGAAGAAAACCAGGTCGTCCAGATGAGCCTGCACCAATGGTGGTGTTGAACATCAAGTTTTGAGCAGTGACTTCACTCCATGCTTGCTCGCCACAGTTTGGGCATTCAGGATTGATTTGTATGAGGAGTGTTTGCAATTCTGCCTTCGAGAGTGCATCTGGATTTGGGTGAGAAGGTTCGAGCAAGGTGTCGGCCCGGCTTGCTTCCTCACACTTGGTGCAAACAGTCATGAAATCAGAAAATTCACCAACGTGACCTGATGCTTCCAACACAGCGTAAGGGGTTACGGTTGGGCAGGAGAGTTCGACGATGTTACCGAGAGCCAACCAGTGATTGATCCATGTTTGGTTGACACGGTTTCGGAGGCGGCCCCCAACGGGTCCAAAATCGTAGAGTCCCTTTGCACCGCCGTGAATTTCGAACGCGGGAAGAATGACACCTCTGCGCTTTAGCATTCCAGACATACGTTCCAAACGGTCAGCCTCGTTTTGCATCAAATCCACACTCATCCTTCCTAAGGCAAGCCACCTTTCAATCTCACCGTTGAAATTGACATTAAACCCCATAACCGTAGCGTTAAGAAGCACGGCGATGTGCAGAATCTATGGGACAGTCGATGGTAGCGATCATCGAAGCAGATTGCACGGGGTGTGACTTGTGCATTCCGCATTGCCCATTCGAGGCATTGTTACCTCTGCTCAATTCGCCAGAACATCGGACAAAACCGAAGCGACCCGTTGTTGTTGTTGAATCCCAATGCGTTGGATGCTTGTCTTGCATCGGTTCATGCCCGACCCAAGCCTTGCATGAGGTGAAAACGCCACCAAGCGCCGAAACTTCTCCGTTGCTCAACCCGTCCCCTCGACCACCGACAGAACCTGTGAATCGGTGGAAAAAAGGCGGACTGCGCTGGGCTTAGAGCCTTCATCGATACACTTCCGCTCGTCGGATAAAATCAACAAGTTCATTTACTCCTTTCGTTGGAATGCGACTCACGGGCAAGTGAGAAAAAAATATGGCAGATATTCACTATCTAGACCAACCTCTGGAAACAGAGGCCTTGTTGGAACGGTTATGTCCACCCGTTCGTAACTGGTTCAAGGATACATTTCCCGATTTTACTCGCCCACAAAAATTAGCAATTCCAGCCATCATCGATCAGGAACACTTGTTGCTCTGTTCACCAACTGGTTCCGGTAAAACATTGACAGCGTTCCTCACCATCATTGACCAATTGGTGCGAAGGGCACTGGATGGAAAACTCGACAAAAGAGTGTATTGTGTTTACATTTCACCAATCAAAGCCCTCGCAAATGACATCCAAAGGAACCTGCTTGGGCCGCTCAAGGAAATATCTGAGCGCTACCTGCCAGACCGTGCACAAGAAATCAAAGTTGGACTGCGAACAGGTGACACGCCTCAAAGCGAGCGACAAAAGATGCTACGAAACCCTCCGCACATCCTCATTACCACGCCCGAAAGCTTGGCCATTGCCATCACCTCACCACGGTTCCAGCCGATCGTCAGTGAAGTCGAGTACATGATCATCGACGAATTGCACTCACTCGTCCCAACAAAGCGTGGTGTCCATCTTGCACTCACGCTTTCTTACCTCGACACCCTTCTTACTCGACCTGTGCAACGAATTGGAATTTCTGCGACCATGGAGCCATTGGAAACTGTGGCTGAATTTTTGGTGGCAAGTGACGATCAAGAAAGCAGATCTGCTGCAACGAAGGTGTGCATTGCAAAGGTATCAGGTTCGAGAGAACTTGATTTGGACATTCTAATTACAGATCCAAAATTCAGTGATTTGTCTGTGATGAAAATTTTCGATAAAAACATCGAAGCAATCGCAGATTTTATCGCTGCACACAACACTACCATTGTCTTTGCAAACACACGAAAAATGACAGAAAACATTGTCTTGAAGCTTCGTCCCTACCTCGGTGATTTGGTTGCAGGACACCACGGTTCAATGGATAAGAAAATTCGATTGGATGTTGAAAAGAAACTCAAGCATGGCCACTTGCGGGCTGTGGTCACCTCATCTTCACTCGAAATGGGAATTGACATTGGGTCGGTGGACTTAGTCCTCCAAATTGGAAGCCCCGGCGACATCGCTACTGCGTTGCAGCGTATCGGCCGTGCAGGTCACCACGTAGGCGGCATACCTCGCGCTCGATTCCTTCCTTCGAGCGTTGATGACCTCCTTGAATTGGCTGCACTCCAAGCAGCGATTCAGACTGGCGACATGGATCGCCTTGATTTCCCAGAAAACTGCCTCGATGTTGTGGCTCAATTCATGATTGGATTGGTCATCATCAATCAAATCGACATTGATGAGGCCTACGAGATCATCGTCAATGCATGGTCGTATCGAAATTTCCAATATGACGATTTCATCGAAGTGTTGGACATGCTCGAGGAAGAGCGACGTGTGTGGGTTGATTGGGAAGAAAACATCTACGGAAAGCGTGGTTATTCAAGAATGATTTACTACACCAACATCGGAACAATTGCTCCCGACAACTCCTACCTTGTGTTCAACGCAGAAGGGTCCATCCTTGGCCAACTGTCGGGTTCCTTCGTCTCAAACCTGCGCGGTGGCGATGTTATTCTCTTGGGTGGTTCAACCTACCGCGTGACCAACATCCAAGGCACGCGCGTCAACGTGGCCTCGGTCACAGGCCATCGCCCAACCGTCCCATCTTGGTCAGGTGAAGCTCGGTCACGCTCGCGAGAACTTTCCAACGCCTTGCTTGATTTAATCGGCCACTGCATCGTGTCCTTGCGTCGAGAAGAAGACCCACGAACGGTTCTCCGAGACGCCTATGGTCTCTCCAACGATGTCGCCAATGCCATTGCGAGGCACTTAGAAGAACACAGCCTCGATTCATTCCAAGTCCCAGATCCGAACAGAATTCTTGTCGAGCAAGTGCTCACCGGCGGCCATCCGACGTACATGATCACCACCTGTCGTGGCCGAGGTTTCAACACCGCACTTGGTTACTTCATGGCAGGTTTGGCAGAATCAAACAACATCGCTGTCATCGAAATGTCCTTTGATGAAAATGGGTTGCTCATTCGGACGTCCGAAGAAGTGGATCCTGGCCAAATGTACCAGGCATTCCGCAACAATAACCATCTCGAAGTCATTGAGCGATACGTTGTCAACACCCAGATCTTTGCAAAGCGTTTCCGAGAAGTTGCTGGTCGCTCAATGATCATTCCAAAGCGAATCGGTGCAGAAGAAATCAGTCCTCAACAATTCCAACAAAAGGCAGAGGCGCTGCTCAACAAACATCGTACCACGGATGACAGCCTTTTGATGCGTGAAGCAAAGAACGAAATTTTGTTTGGCGACATCGATATGAAAAGCCTCGAAATCTTCCTCCAATCTTGTGTCCAAGGAGAGGCACGGATTGTCCATAACAAGGTCACTGTTCCATCGCGGCTCGGCATGTCGCTGTTCATGTCAGCCTTTGAAGATTTGATGGCCATGAAAACAAGGGCGTACCTTGTCAAAGACATCGACCCTGAAATTCTCCGACGTTTGCTTGGAACACGCAGCTTAGCGACCGAATTAACGGCCGAACAACTCGACAAATTCTACCTTGACAAAGCACCAATTCCAACCAACGCCAAGGAATTGATGACCTTGATGTCGCACGGTGGCGGCCTCAATCAAGAATTCCACAACCCGCTCTACAAAGAGAAATTGGCTGGCATCGAAATCGAAACGATTCGAGGCTGGGTCACAGAATTATCCGACCAAGGTAAAATCACGAAACTCGATGGAACTGGTTCAGAGCAACTGGATGGCAAGTGGTTTTCACCCTTCATGGCAGAAATCCACGGCACGTTGGGCTGCCTGTCAGTCAACGGTGGGAAAGATGTCACAGATCTACGTGAATTGCACACACGAGGCCTCTCTTACAAGGTTGCATCAGCCTTCCAGGAGCGAAAACCAACGGCGTGGAATGAACAAGCACTGGGTGACCCTCACGAAGCCATGCGCGTCAAAATTATCGAAATGCTGGGCAGTGAAGGCCCACAAACCGGGGACCAACTTGAGGAGCGCTTGCCGTTCCCTCGTGCCATGGTGGACAAGATTCTTCACGAACTGGAAACACGGAATGTTCTCTCTGTTGGATTCTATAAACAAACGGATGAGGCTGAATACATTCTGAAAATTGACGAACATCGCCTCATCAACAGTTCAGAGGATGTTGTCGAATATCGCTGGGTTCAAAATTTGGTTCTGGACAAAACCTTCCAGCAATATGAAGACGGATTTTCTGCCTTCGATTCCCACGTTCTTTTCCAGAAGCAGCAGGAATTGCTGTACCGTGTGACCGACTTTAGGTTCAAAGATTGGCAAGACATGCAACTCGATTCAGACGTCATTATGGGTCGCTTGTTGCACAATCGAATGGGGTACACAACCAAAGACACCATCCCAATGTTGCTTGGACTTAAGCCCGAGCCTTGGGTTGGTCCAATGGAAGAAGAACTCCTCAAGCGAATTCCGATTGGGGAAAATGTAACTCGTCAAGAGATCATGGCAGACTTCCCTACAGGAGATGAGCACCGTTCCCTCCAACGGGACATCAAGTATGCAATGTCCAATCTTGAGCGGCAGATGCTCGTTGTGAAACAATTCGAGGATGTTGCTGGTCGCCGACGACGCTTGTCACTCTTCCATAGGGTCCACGATGTGTATGAGCCTCTGGATTTCGAAAGCGCTTTGGTTGATGTCATACGCAGAATGGGTCCCGTCAAAGGCAACACACTGAGGTTCTATGTCACCCGTTCCTTCGAAGACCTCACCATCGCTCTCATGAATTTAGAAAAGTCGGGTCGCATTGCAAAAGTGATGGCGCTCGTGCCCGATCCAGAAGCGTTCTACTGCATGCCTGAAGAAGTGGAGTTGCTTCAACAACCGCGTCGTGAAGACCGAGCAATGAGGATCCTCACGCAATCAGACCCGTATGTATCCCGTTTTATCTGGGAAGTTCGCAGTGTGTTGGACCGAGGCTGGTACCTTCCAGTGTTCAAGGGCATCGACCCAATTGGCAAGGTGTTGATGTTCAAGGTGAATGATTACCTTGTGATCAAGGACTTGCATGTGCCGACTGCTTACATTGATGAGTTCTGTGAAGCATTCAAACTCTTGCTCGACAACCACGCCGACCAACTTGTCGATGTTGCCGTCCTGTCGAATTTCAACAGTGAACCAGTCTCGAGTTTAGAGAAGGAAACTCGGGAAGCATTGGAACGCATTGGATTCAAGATGACGGGTGAGCGAATGATTCGCGGCGGCGTCGTTGACCCACAACCGCGAGAAATCGCTGAGCGAGCCCTCTTCCACCGTCATAACCTCCACCAGAAAACAAGAATGGAAAATGAAGTCATGGCTATCAAAGAAGTCACGGAAATTCGTGATGATTTCGCCCTACGCGGTCGCTGTGAATTGTACCGTGTCGACCTCAAAAGCATGGCAAGTGCGAACAGATTGCACCAAGGGATCAACCTCAGAGGCCATCAAGTATGGGCTACCTACGAACACTTCCAGAATTTGTTGGCCATTCGCGGCCAGCCATTTGATGAAGATTTGTGGGACATCGTGGAGTTCTTTAGTTCGAACACGGATCCAAATTTGTTCAAGGAACGGCATGCACTAACCCAATCGGAATTCAGGAAACTGGTCCAGCCACTGATCCGTTCAGGCCACATTGTCCAAGATTTCCGTGGCGGATTTAGAACGGTCAAACAACGCAGTGGTGATGACCCCGTCGAGCTTCGCAGGGAGTACATCCGAGCGCTGGTCCAAGATTTCCCTGTGATCACCCTCAAGCAACTGCTTCGTCTTGCCGGAACTCCATTCAAGCCCGAGGAAATCAAGGCAGTTCTTACGTCCTTCGAAGATGATGGCACCCTCGTCAAGGGCTTTTTGATTGAAGAACTGGACCAAGTCTGCTGGGGAAGAAAGAACTTGTTGGAAGAAGCGAAAGACATCCCACCGATTCGGGATTTTGTTTTACCACCAAGCGATCCAATCGCCCCATACTTCGCTGACATCATGAAGGAACGGTTTGGATTTGGTTCGGCCTACCTCGTGTTCAAGAACGCAGAACCAATTGCAGCATTCAAGGCCAACACAAGGAATAAAATCATCGATGTGAAAGATTACGAAGGCTCTGAAAAGGCTTGGCGCATTGTGAAAGAGTTTGCTTGGGAACACCAAATGCCACTTCAAACAGAACTGCGTATTGGTGGAAAGCGCCTCAAGTGAACACCGGTCGAGCGTTGTAAAAACAAACCACCAGTGGGTATATAGGACCTGCATTCGAGCAAATATCATGCGAACAAAGGCTACGGCCCTCGTCATGTTGTTTTTTTTAAGCCTCTTGATGCCTATGGCGCCCGCCGCTCATGCTCAAGAAGTCGAAGATGTGGTCATTCTCAATACAGCGGTCAATCCTGCAAACAACCACACCTACTACTTGCTCAGTGAAAGCTCATGGACCGTTGCTGCCGAAGTGGCCAAAGGTCTGGATGGTTTCCTTGTCACCGTCGATGATGAAGCAGAAAACCAATGGTTGTTCGAGACCTTTGCCTCTTACGACAATCAATCACGTCATCTTTGGACCGGTTTGTATGACAGCGACAACGATGGCGCGTACCGATGGCATAACGGTGCACCGTTCTACTACCGAAATTGGGGTGCAGATCAACCATCAGCCAGCGATGATGAAGGCTACGTCCACATTGCGAGCACCAACATGGGGAACATCATGCCTGGTACTTGGAACGACCTTGAAAACGATCCGCAGTACTTCCCAGTGTACGGTGTTGTTGAAGTCGGACCAGGTGCTGATTACTCCCTGCGATTTGCTGATGATGGCGATCGAATTGTAATCGACCACACTGATGCACTCAACATCACAGATAGCCTCTCACTTTCTGCATGGATTCATCCATTTAACCAAGATGGCATGCAATTCATCTCGATGAAAGGCGATTACGGATGGGGCATGTACCTCAACAGTGGTACCCTTGCTTATGCTTCCGAATACAGCCTCTCCCAACACCCGACCGCCAATACAACCGTCCCCGCAGACCAGTGGACGCACGTTGAAATTGATGTGATTGAAGGTGTTGGTGGACAATTCCGAATCAACGGCCTCCCCGCTGGGGAGATCAGCGCCGAACAGGCGTTGATTCCCGCTGGTGACTTTGGTTCGAACGATTGCTTCACTTCAGGCGATGAGTGTGATGAGTTCTACATTGGAAGCATGGGTGCGGGATGTGAATGCAACTATTTCCAAGGAATGCTCGACAACATCACTGTTGGAACCAACCTCTCAAGCATTGGTTCCGAAGTCACATGGGTTGCTAACTGGACCTTCCCCGAAGGTGAAGGCAGTCTTACCCACGAAGGCGTCAACAATGCAAACGGAACCATTTACGGTGCCGATTGGGTGATGCCTGATGGCACCATTGTAGCTCAAGTCATTCAACTTTACAATAACGAGGAAGTCAATGACATAACCGGGCAGGCAGGTGACAACCTACTGTTCTTCGCAGAACTCGACGAAATGACGAAAATGGCTTATTTTAATCTCTATCCGACTGAATTTAAGGATGAGGAGATCACGATTGATGTGTACTTCGGCAACAACCGGATTCCAAGTTCATGGGACAATGATGGCTCGATCGAGGCATTGTGGGGCTATGCATGGGAACAGATCAGTTGGCCTGATGCAGGTGGATGGTGGGTGTTGCTTGTCCCACAAACAGACATCGAAAATTATGCCATGACAGTGTCGTGGGAAGTGGCAGATCCACCACCGTCTGAAGACGACATGACCGAACTCAACAACGGAATTCCAGTTGCTGGCCAAACAATCGATGCTGGTAGGCAAGCCGATTTCGAAGATCGTGTCCTTTACTATTACGTCGATGTTGAAGAAAACCTCTCAAGTTTGACCGTGAGCACATATGGTGGCAGTGGAAACATCGACATCGGCCTTTCTTGGGGCACCGTGCCAGACCCCTTTGATTTCTGGTTCATAGAGGAAGTATTTGCGGTAGATGAACCCGAAGAGAACAACCCAAATCAAGGAAAGATTGTCTATGACAGCGGTCAAGGCAATGAACAAGATGCGACATTGTACGATGTTGAGCCCGGGCGGTACTATGTGACTGCTTACACCTACCAACGTGCGATTGATTTCACAATTGTTGCCACAATGGCGTTTGCACCAGACAACACCGCTCCGGAAGATGCTGTAGAACTTACACCAGGCGTAGCCTACGGCCCACTCACTGGATACGACGGACTGGATCAATATTTCAAAATCCAAGTCCCGACAGGCACCGAGCGGCTGGAAGTGGATCTCTCCGAAGGATATGGTGAAGCAACCATGTTCATGCGCCTCGAGCAATTCCCAACATCTGGTGAATTCGACCTTCAGTCCTCAACGCCAGGTGCAGGCGATAAAATCGGGTTTAACGACCCAACGCCGGGTACGTGGTACATTCTGCTCACAACCGAGGATGTGTTCGCCAATGTTCTGATTACAGCTTCGTTTGAGGACAGGTACATTTGGACCTACGATGGAACGCCCATTGAATTGTTCAACGGTGAAGAAATCAACGGACTTGAAGCCCCTGCTGGTGAATCGTTGTTGTTCTTTGTCGAACTGGAAAACCCGGGAAGTTACCTCGAAGTGAACACATATGGTGGCCAAGGGAAACTTCAACTCGAAGGGAGCGGTTCTGTGATTGACTTTGGCGGATTCTTCCCCGAAGACGGAAACTTTGCCGAAGGGCGTCAAGGTCGGCCAATGGATGGAATGTCCACAACAGAAGTGGAAATAGACTCCTTTGGTGAAGGCACAGAGCACACATTGTTCATCGACATGCCCGCCAACGGTCGCTTTGACATCACCCTCACTGTCTTTGACGACATATCCGATGTCAGCATCATGGCCGTTTGGGAAGACTCACAACTACCACCAATTGACCCAACAGACCCAGACGTGGACGAGACCATCGAAATGTCCTGTGAGGATGAGGCAAGAGACGTCTTCGAAATGATTGATTCAGATGAAAATGGTGTGATTGATGAACGCGAATTCGAGTTCGAAAGCGGTGGAGACCCGAGTTTCAACAGCATCGACCTGAACGGTGATGGAGAGATTGAATTTAGAGAGGCACTCCAAGAAATCTGTTCGTGCGAAAATGAGATTCTCATCATCGCATCCCAACTTTCGCCATTTGGCGATGGGATTACGCTCAAGGAATTCAGCCAACTCGATCTCAAGAACACCTATGATACGAAAGGAATGGATGCCAATAAAGACGGGTTCATCGACGCTGAAGAAATGGAAATCCTAAGCATCGTCTGTGAAACGAATTTCGACGCCTTTGACGGTGACGGCGATGGTATACCAGACGAAGACGATGCCTTCCCCGAGGATCCAGATGAATCGAAGGACACAGATGGTGACGGTGTTGGAGATAACGCTGACATTGCGCCAAGTGTTTCGAACGACTTGATTTACGGCTCGATCGGATTGGTCGGCTTTGTCGTTCTTACCTTGCTTGTCTTATTTGGCGTTGGGGCACTTCGTGGGCCTCAAGGATCTGACAGGACAAATGAATGGGACGAAATGAAGCAGCAAGACATCGCATCTCAAATGCTCGGCATGGAAGAAGCAGATCCAATGGCGATTCAGCCAGCAACATCCGTCAATGAGATGTATGAGCAAGTGACACCCACGGAGAGTACTGATGTGTTCCCTCAACAACCAAGCCTTAT
>JAQXFM010000018.1 GCA_029250305.1 Candidatus Poseidoniaceae archaeon
CTCAGCATCTCACTGTACCTAAGCGCACCCGCCGGTGTCTTGCTGGGTCTCGCCGTCTGCATTGTTGTCTCACCCGGCATGCGCCACCAACTCGCAGAGCAGAAACGCATTGATCATGAATACAAACATTCACTCAAGCAACGAAAGGGTCGTTCCGGAGCCTTCACTCAGTTCGATTAACTTCGTCTTCACCGGGCGAACGATCAAAATCCCACTGGCTGAGATCATGGCCATCCACCTTTTGGAGTCCACAATGAACGATGAACGGCGATTTACGCAGGGCCTTGTTGAGAACATGGGCACGAAGTTCGAGTCCTTCCTGCTGCATTGCCACGGTGATTTCACGAGTTGATGCAGGCCCATTCTCACGCAACCAACCAACAATCCAGTCCGCTTCTCGTAACGTCCGTTGGCGTTCAGGCGTCCATCGTTTCCGCCCCATGAGTACCACAAATTGGCGATGGTGAATAAACCACACCAAGGGATACCACAACCTATGACCCGCCATTCAGTTTATGAGGGGTGCACAGAGGCGCATAAACGGGGAGAACATGGCACGCCAACTCATCAACATCGAAGGGGTCGACCGAAGTTTTGGTCCAGTCGATGTGCTGGTCGACATTAACCTCCTCGTTCAAGACGGCGACCGCATCGGTATTGTCGGTCACAATGGAGCAGGAAAAACCACACTCCTCAACACCATCAGTGAACAATCCCAGGATGTCGGCGACATCGACTATGCGCCTGGCATTCGAATCGCCTACCTCACACAGATCAGGGACATTGATTCGGATTCGACCATCGAGGAAGAACTTGGGCGAAAGGGGCGCCAATTTCAGGAATTGGAGGAAGAAATCGCCTCGATCGAAGCACAAATGGTTGACCCTGCATTCTACGATGGTGATTGGGAAGGCGTCATGGAACGCTACAGTGAACTTCAGCAAACGCTAGGTGCAAGCGGCGGTAGCAACGTTGCAAGCATTGCCAAAGCAACCCTCGCTCGACTTGGCTTGGACAAGCACCCAATGGAAATGAAAGTCAACAAACTCTCTGGTGGCGAAAAGGCCAAGCTGGCTTTGGCTCGACAACTTGTCGGCCTTGCTGGCGTCGATGTCATGTTCCTCGACGAACCGACCAACCACTTGGACATCGAAACAACCGAATGGCTGGAAGCCTTCCTTAAGGATTTCAAAGGCGCACAACTCATCGTTTCCCACGACCGATATTTCCTCGACCAAGTGTGCACCCGAATCGTCGAAGTGGATAACCTGCGAGCATGGCCATGGAAGGGTAATTACAGCCAATTCCTGCGCCAGAAAATCGCAACAGAAGCCGCTCTTGGCGACATGATCCACACCGTCGAAAAGAAAATCGCAGCAACCACAGGCGCACTCAAGCAAATGAAGCGTGCCAACAAATACGACAAATCGATTTCAGCCAAGCAGAAGATGATTGAACGCATGCAACAGGAACTCAAAGCCCTCCGAGCACGGGTTCCAAAGAAGCGAAAGCCATTGATTCTCAAACTCGAAGCAACAGACAAAGCAAGCATGGATGTGCTTCAATTGGATGGCGCGACAAAAACCTTCGAAGGCCTCAAGCGACCGATCCTCAACAACCAAGACTTGGAAGTCCGCAAGGGCGACAGAATCGGCATTGTTGGCGGAAACGGCCAAGGAAAAACCACTCTTTTGAAGATCATCAACGGTGATGAGAAACTCACAAGCGGCATTCGAGACCTCGCACCTGGTGCAGAAATTGGTTATTTCCATCAAGATCACGCAACGCTTGATTTCAACCTCAACCCAATTGAACAAATTCAAAAATTGCGACCAGACTTTGGATACGGTGACATTCGTGCGGCGCTCGGCCAATTCCAATTCTCGGGCGATCAAGTGACCACCAAACTCTCACAACTGTCCGGCGGTGAACGAGCGCGGGTTGCTTTGCTCAAATTATTGCTTGAAGAAAACAACCTCTTGTTGATGGACGAACCAACCAACCACTTGGACATGGATTCGAAGGACACCCTTGAGGAAGCCCTCATTGGGTACGAGGGTTCACTGATCACCGTATCCCACGACCGATGGTTCCTCGACCAAGTCGTCAACCGAATTTGGGAATTGGAAGATGGAATTGTCACCGTCTACTACGGAAACTACACCGATTACATCCGTGCTAAGAAGGGGCTACCTCCGTTGGCTGAAGATGAAGTCTCCGAAGTTTGATTCCTTCGTGCATCAGTTGCGTGGAAGCAAACATTGATACCCGCTCCCGGCTAGAAAAGGGCAATGAATGCTCGCTGGCTTGTATCCTTTGTCTTGTTCATTTTCTTAGCTCAAGCCACCTCGCCGATGGCTCAAACAGCCCTTCAGGACGCTCCAACCAACATGCAAATCGCAGCCCAATCAACATGGGTCTGGGACGTCAATGTCGAAGTCAGTGGAGGTGCCGAGGCGCTTGATATTGCCTCACTTGGCAACGGGTACGCCCTCATCGTCTCGCACGACGGCGAAGGCACTGTTGGCAACCACACATGGACCAACGAAAACGCTGGTGGAAAAGTGGTGATCGTCGAACATGATGGCACGATTCGTTCCGACAACAACCTCGCAGGCGAACCCGTCATGCAAGCGGTCCACGCTGGTGGTCTGGTCATCATTGCGCACACCAACACCGGCATCATGCTCGAAGCCATCGATACGCTTGGTGTACGAGACGAGATGATTGGAATCACCTCAAGCAGTGCAAGTTCATTGAATGTGCATGCCTTGACTTCCAACCAAGACAGCGCTTTTTTCACCGTTAGTTGCCCGACTGACCAGGGGCTCGTCACCCTTTCAGGCATTGATTGCACACTCGCCAACGGCCGGCAGCGCATGATCACCATGGAATGGGACCTCCAAGCCAACACCACCTCGATCGAGGCGACTGCAGAATGGTTCACACCACTCACAAACGGCCTTGACATTGGAGGCGAAAACGGCGCCATGACCGAAGTGCTTGGACCGAACCCTGACTGCACGCACGCTCTCTATGCCACCTCAACCAGCCTCTTCAGCGCAGCCAACACGCATTGCGATGAACGGGATCACAACACGGCAAGCAACGCCATCTCTCTCTTCGGCACAACAGCAGCGTGGTCGACGGGCGAAGTCGAAGCAAGTGCCGCTCACGTCTATGCTGCGAGGGATCTCTCCACCGGTGTTGACGAGTTCGATGCGCAATGGAACGGCATCAAGGATTGCTCAATTGGGCTTCTTGCCGATGCAAGCCTCCGTGTGTTCAACCATCAATCGGCCATGCTCGTCGAAGGATGGTCCACAGGCGGAAGTTCACCGTGTGACTTTGTCTCCTTTAACGCCACGAGCGGCGCCTCCAACACCGTTGAATTCCCCGGCCTGAACGCCAACATGGTGGTACTCGGCTCGACCGATTTCTCATCTTCCTTCGCTGTGATGTCCACGCGTGACATTCTCTCGATGGCGGCGACGAGCACACCCGATGTCGGCTTTGCAGCAGTTTGCCACACTGGGACCTTGGCCAGCAACGGTCAAGCGCTTGTTTCTGGTGGCCAAAACGAACAAATCAGCATCATTGCTTGGAATCAAGACACCGTTGACAACGTCACAACCCACGATGTGAACGCAGGTTGCCCTCAGGCGATCGCAACAAATGCTGGCAGCTTTGCTTTGTTACAGAACGATGGAGCGTTGCAAACACTGTCGATCTTTTCTGATGACTATGACGGTGATGGATTTGGTGCGACCCAAGACGCATTCCCCGCAGATGGCAACCAATGGAGCGACCAGGATGCGGATGGATTCGGCGACAACGGGGGCTTTGCTACAAGCGATGATTGCCCCTACACACCCGGGAATTCAACCTCTGGCCGACAAGGCTGTGGCGACATTGACGGCGACGCATGGGCGGATGACTCCGATGCGTTCCCTCACGATGCCACCCAGTGGGCGGATGAAGACGGCGATGGATTTGGTGACCAAGCAACCGGTAATTTCGCAGATGATTGCCAAGACGTTGCTGGCACCTCTAACCGTGATGTCTATGGCTGCCCAGACAACGATTTCGACGGATTCAGCAACACAGGTGATGCCTATCCAAACGACCCAAGCCAGTGGGCTGACTCCGAT
>JAQXFM010000030.1 GCA_029250305.1 Candidatus Poseidoniaceae archaeon
CAAGTTGGCATGAGGGATTCGTCAATGCCCATTGCCGCCCCGGTGTTCCTTCCAAGGAGCTGGTCTGGGAAGAAGAGAACTGAACCGTTTGCACCTGCCCGGTCAAAGGCCCATTGAAGGGCGCCTGCTGCGTTGGTGGAGGTGCAAACAATGCCCCCGTGGCGACCAACAAAGTCCTTGAGATCTGCACTGCTGTTCATGTACGTGACGGGAACGAGGTATGCATCATCGTTCTGGGCTAACTCAACGGGGTCCTCGCGAGTGATTGGATCGACCAGACCAGTTTGTTCAAGAATTTCTTTCCAAGCCACTTCGACTTCAGACAAAGTTGCCATGTCAGCCATTGAACACCCTGCACGCAGGTTCGGGAGGATGACGTGCTGTTCATCGCTTGTGAGAATATCGGCAGACTCAGCCATAAAATGAACGCCACAGAAAACGATGTACTTCGCATTCGAATCAGCCGCCTTTTGGCTGAGCATGAATGAATCACCGAGGAAGTCAGCGTGCATCACAATGCTGTCACGCTGGTAGTGATGGCCGAGAATCAGCAAGTCATCGCCCAGTTGCACTTTCAATTCGTTGATGCGATCGGCGATCGCTTGCTCTTCGGACGAAAGCGATGTGTCCATGAAATCCACGGAGCACATTGGGAGTGACACAGTCATGGTCGTTCAGATTGCCCACGATGTATTCCCTTTTGAATCAATCCACTTCTAAAGATTTGATAAACCAGCGATGAAACCCACTTACATGGTCTTCCAAGCTGGTGAGCGTTTGCACCTCGGGGCGGAGGCAGAGGTGTGGTCAGGCACATGGCTGGGCCGACCTGCGGTTCGGAAGCAACGACGAACTCGAGCGTGGCGTCACCCCGATTTGGATCATCGCCTCGGTCATCGCCGGATGATGAGCGAAGCGAGGTTGATGGTTCGAATGCACCGAGCAGGGATTGCTGTTCCTGCGCTTTACGACTTAGACCCGAGTGCGGGCATCATGGTAATGCAACTCATGCCCGGTCGCCCTCTCATCGATGTGCTTCGAGACGATGCACTGCCTGTTTCGCTCAAACAAACCGCTCTTAGAAGCACTGGGGCAGCAATCCGGAATGTCCACAGACTCGCCATCACACATGGCGACCTTTCCACTAACAACGTGCTGATCAACGAAGATGGTCATGCGACGCTGATTGATTTTGGACTTGCGGCGGTCGATTATGAGGTGGAACGGTTCGGTATTGATTTACACGTTGTTGATGAAATTCTTGGAGCATCGCACCCTGATATCGATGGTGCTATCGAGGCCTTGCTTGCTGGCTACACGGATGAAGAGGAGCGCCAAGGACCGCCAGTGGAACAAACTGGTGGGGCAGTTCCAACTGCTTCAGAAGTGTTGCAACGACTTGAGAATGTTCGAACTCGCGTTCGATACCACGGTTGATTAGTCCATCAACAGTCGGAGTTCTTCCACGCTTCGCAACTCTGCGAGATAGATTTGCTCAATCGCATCGCTGAGGTCTTGGTCAGCCGCTGCTTCGAGTTGAATCATAACTTCGCCATAGACAGCAGCTGCTTTGGTTTCTGTTTCGAGGGAATACTGCAGCATTTCGGCATAGTCTGTGGTGTGAGTGATTTGGTGCGGGTTTCGCTCCGTCACAGGGATGCCTTGTAATTTGACAACTGCCTTTCGGACAATGCTCGCATGGGCAAGCGATTCATTTGCCTCACCATCAAACATCGGTGAAAGTTGAAGCCTATGAATGCCCTGAACATTTGCTGCATAGTGTGCATACATGTTGATGGCTCGCAATTCCCAACCGAGGGCTTTGTTCAATGTGTCAATTAATGTGGTGTGCGTCATGGTCTCAACTCTTAGGGTGCACGAAAGTTACAAAATCTTCCTGAACCGTGGCATTCCATCAAAGAAGCGATACATAAACCCATGCTGTGGGCGAACGGTCACCTACAACCAAATGGATTCGCCGACTTTCCATCCGATGAACGCAAGAATCGGACATAGCATCATTGTGAGGCCGATGTAGGAAAAGGCGAGGGTTGAATCCCCACGGTCGAACATGGCGATGGTTTCAACGGAATAGGCAGACATGGTTGTGAAAGCACCGAGGAAACCAGTTGCAAACACAAACGCAAGATTCTCCGAGATGACATGTTGAGCGATCCCAACCGTCACAACACCTAGAACCAATGAACCGAGCAGATTCACGGTCATTGTGCCATATGGGAAACCATCGTTGCCCAACCATTCACCAACAAGGTACCTCATTGCAGCGCCAATTGCACCACCTGCAGCCACGAGGCAAATGTGTTGAAGCATGGTTTGCGCTCAAGTCCATCGCTAACAAGGCTGCCGGAGAGGACTGGCTTCCATACTGCAATTAGGCGCACATCTCAAAGCCCACACCACCTGCGGAGGGCATGGGACGAACCGTATGGTTTCTTACTGGCAACGCAGGCAAGGTCAAGGAAGCAACACACCACTTGCAACCACTTGGATACGATGTCAAACAACTTATCGTGCCTGATGGCTCCATCATTGAACCACAAGCCGACACCCTCACCGAGGTCGCAATGGCAAAGATTGAGCAAGCCATCCCGTTCATGGATCATCCAGACGACTTGCTTTTGGTTGAAGATGCAGGATTATTTATTGACGCCCTTGATGGTTTTCCAGGCGTCTATGCAGCGTATGCACTGCAGACGCTTGGATGCTCGGGGATGTTGAGGTTGCTCAACCACCTTGGTTCAGAAGATCCCGTGCAATCTGCGAACCTGCGACGGGCATCCTTCCAAGCAGTCGCAGTGATGTGGGTCAATGGAGAGGTCTTCATTGGCAACGGTTCATGCCCTGGATGGATTTCGAACGAGACCACCGAAGGTCAAGGGTTTGGCTTCGACCCAATTTTCGTCCCATCGGACCTTGATGAAGATGGCAAACCACTTCCCCCCGGCCACTATGGAGCCACAAGTACCCACGGCGCAACCTTCGGTGGAATCTCAATTGAGCAAAAGCAAAAATTCAGCCACCGTTCTCGGGCGCTTGAAGACTTGTTGCGGCAACTGCCATCAGCATGATAAGTTAGGCCATATTGGGAATGGTGAGGCACATGGCGTTTCTTAAGAAGATGGCTGGGTTTTACGCCCTCACCGCAACTGCGGTGTACATCGCTTTTGCAAGTGCCTTCACGGACAATGTTGCATGGGGGCTTATTGGCTCCATTATCGCCGGATGCTTGGTGTACATCGGCTCGGCAGAGGCAAAGGCACCACCCCAACAACGAAGGCAACGTTCTCCGCAGGATGTCCAACCAATCGCTGAACACGAAGAAGTCCAAGAGGAACAGTTGGATATTCCTGAAGTGGTGACCCAAGAACCAATGGACGGCGCCACATTACGTCAACGTAAACTCGCAAAAATCCAAGCCGCTGAAGCTAAGAAAGCACAAGCCATGGCTGCTGCGGACAACGAGGATGAAGAAGGCGAAGAAGAACTCGTTGAAGTCACCCTTGAGATGGAAGACGTCCACACTGCAGACGAATTTGTGATTGAAGTCTCGGCTGAGTCCGTTGAGGATGCAGACATTGAGGCGACTGTTAAGCAACGTCGTATTCAACATGATGCAATCCGTGAACGCATCGAGAAGCGGCGAAGGGGTCAGTTGGCGGAAATTCGCGCATCGACCGCAAAGATGTGGGAAGATCAAACTGCAGGCGAGGACATCGTTGCTTTGCTCCAAACGCCTGGCCACGGCCATGCTGTGCTTGTGGAGCCAGAAAACCCAGAACCAGGCCACATTTACGGGGCTACATTCATTCGCATTGATGAAGCAAGAATCCTCAAACTTCGCACACCGCTGGACAGCGGATTCGAGCAGGTCAAGAAGGAAAAAATTCCAGAACTTCCCGTCTTGCTCGACCCTGATGGAAAACCCCTTCCACCACTCCCACAACTTGGCGAAGGCACGACGCTCCCGCCACTTCCGATGCCTGCAGCCAGCGGCGCTCTTGCAGCGCTCAAGGACGAAATGCAGTCTTGAGGCTGTTCCAACTGCTCAAAGTTGAAGGCGAAGGTGACGCATCGTCAAGCCATGGAGCACGAGACCGTCGATGATTCGGTTGCAACGCTCGGGCGTTCAACTGCGTTGCTGGGCTTGTGCTTGGTCGCTGCCGCCCCAACCGTGTCGATCATCACTGGTTTTGTTTTCAAAGCAGGTTTGTTAGCCGTGCTTGTGTTCTGCATCACGAAAGTGTGGATGTTTGGCCTCCCGGTCTTTTGGCACATGAAGATTGAAGGCAAACCCTTCTCATGGTCGCCGCCCAAAAACGGAGGATGGGGCGTTTCGTTTGCCCTGGGCGTTGGTATGATGATCGTCGTTATTGGCGCCTACCTCCTCCTGCTTGGTGAAATCATGATCGACAAGCAAACGTTGTATGAATTGCTTGAGCCAGTCGGGCTCACCACAGCATCGCAGTTGGCTGGAGCCATTTTGTTCTGGGTGTTCGTAAATTCTGTCCTCGAAGAGTATGTATTTCGATGGTTCATCACCTCCAAAATAGAGCAACTCACCGGCGCCAAATGGACAGCTGTCTTTCTTTCAGCAGGCGTGTTCACACTCCATCACACGATTGCGTTGATGATGTTCATCAGCCCACTTGGAACCTTCATTGCGTCCCTCGGAGTGTTTATCGGAGGTGCGATTTTTTCGTGGATTTATTTACAGTACCGAAGTATATGGGTGGCGTGGATTGCACATGCGTGTGCTGATGTGGCCGTTTTTGGAATCGCTTGGCATCTTGTCATCGG
>JAQXFM010000036.1 GCA_029250305.1 Candidatus Poseidoniaceae archaeon
AGCCTGTGCCAAAAGGTGGGCTGCACTGTGCCGAAGAATATGGATGCCCTCATCAGAGGTTGAAAGGATTCCTTCAACGGAGCAGTTTTCCTCGAGTGGCGTTGACATGTCGCATTCAGCCCCGTCCACACGCGCTGCTAAGCACCCGTGTTTTCGCCCAAGCGCGTCCGTGATGACTTCTGCACAGGTGATGCCTGAGGCGTATTCATTGACCGTTCCGTCTGGCAGGGTGACGTTGATGAGTGGCATAGTAAGTGCTCCTACAACCCCTACGGGGTTGCTTCTCCCTCATCAAACCACCACTCTTTTTTGCAACCAGAAGGCGACCGTGAGCCCTCAGCGCGCAATCCGTTACCAAGGGAATTTCAAATTCCAGTAAATGCAGTCAAAAAGAATGCACTGAATGCCAAGCAAAACCGATCCAACGAGCATGGCGCCTCCGCCCGGAACATCGTCTTGCCAAGCCGAATAGCCAAGCAGACCCATCATAATGTTGCCAATTGAGGCAAGGACCAAAACGCCCACAACCAGGATTGGTGTCCAACTGTAATTGTTTTCAAGGTGGTAAATGGTGGCCTCAAGCCATAGAGCACTTGGAATGACGACCAAGGCAAAGGCCAACAGGAGTCGCCCACCACCGTGACCATCCGATTCACCCCAAGGCCAGCGCAATTCGGCAATGACGCTCGCATCGTTTTGATAGAGAATGATCCACCAATACATCAAGAATCCAAACGCTGCCGAAAACATAAACGGAACGATAAATTTAGCTTGTGACCAAGGAATTCCGCCCCACAGGGCGTCTTTATCCGATGCATGCGAAAGGCCGTAAAGATACGAAACAAGCACAAGGGTTCCGAAGATGTAGACGAAGATGCGGAGCATCTGCCGAGAGACTTCCATAGTCTCCCTATGGGCGTTTGATTGATAAGCACCTGTATGAAATTACCATTCAACATCGAATTCGTCGCCAATGGAGGTCGACGCCTGTTCCAGTACAGGCGAGGGTGAGGAGGGCATCACTTCTTCAGCAGCAGGCTCTTCTTTTGTGTGAACCGGAGTCGCGACTACAAACTCCTCTCGTTGCTCAACAGCCTCGTATTTTTTGTTGTACTCGATGGGATGCTGCTCACTTGGGAGTGTTTGAGGTTTTTCTTCAGATGAAGGAGGGGTGACTTCGGAGAGATTGGCCTCGCCGATTTTCAGTTCGGAGAACCCTTTTGCTAATGCGTCCTCGAGGGAGGGGGGTTGCTTTGAATGGCGACTCATGATGATGTCAGTGAAGACTTCACACATCAATGCTCGCACATCGTGGGGGCTTATTCTTCGCTTTCTTCAGATTCAGGGCCTTCGTCAAAGGAGACTTCAGGCAAAAAGGAGAGGATGGTTCCAAGAATACCCGCAACCAGCACGTATTCCCATGCAGCACCGGTGTTAATCGCTGGTTCGAGGGCTTCTGTGCAGAATTCAAGCATGTTGGAGGCAGAGGCGTTGTAAGCATCCCAATCGAAGTCATCACCCCACACGTCAACTTGCGTGGTGATCATCTTGAACAGGCCGACAGCGGCACTGAGGGCCGCTCCCAACCGCATCCAGAGGACTCGCCGAAACGATGGAGAGGACCACCAAATTTTGGCTGATACAAAAGTGACAAGCAAGCACCAATAGACGCCGTTGTAGAAGATATCGAGGGCATAATGCCCGTGCATGGGGCCATCTGTGTCCCACGGAACGCCCCCAATTCGAATGCAAGAAAACGCTCCGATCAAACCAGGTAATACTGCCAAATGGTTGATGCCTTGCCACAGTTTGG
>JAQXFM010000044.1 GCA_029250305.1 Candidatus Poseidoniaceae archaeon
CACAATGGACGAGGGACTAGAAAAGGCGCTCGCCAAGAAATGGCCACGCCCCTCCGATGAGTGAACTCACTCTTCTTGATTGACGACAACGGTGACTTCGGGATTCGGATAGAGCGCAAGGCGGGCTCGTGCGTTCAATAACGGAAGTGCAGCCAAGCCGATGCAAGTGAGCATGCACACGCCACAGAAATACATCAAAATCTCGTAGGTAAGAAGAAGCGGCCCTGCGAGGTTCGCCGTTGCAGCCCCTCCAACCAACCAGCTTCCAATGACGCCTGAGCCAAGGCCAATGACGGCTCCTGAAACATTCAGCCATGCCCCTAACGGTTTGAGGCGGAAGAGAAGAATCGAACCAATGAACATCAGGGAAACCGCAATGCCAAGTCCAACTGCCCTCAAGAGGTAGCCGCCGCTTTCACGTGCAGCGTCGTGAAACTCTTGGTACTGCTCAACCGTTACTTCGTCTTCATCACCAGCTTGACTGTTTGGCGTTTGCAGGAGTGTGTCAATTTCAGCCTCCGAAAGGTCTTCTGCACTGTGGAGTTGGTAATCGCCATACGCCTGAAAGGCCAACATAAGTGCACCAAGAAACATAAGCACGGCGACTGTTTTCGGCCCTTTAGTGTCGGGACGAACCGCAAACATGTCGACGGGCGCAGCCGGCACGGCAGCGTCGTCATCCATTCGCATTGAGAACCCAAGGTCGAGGTCGCTCATGCTTCGGCCTCCAACAGATGCTTTTGCAACCCTTGGCGGAGGTCATCTGGAATTGGTTGTGATTCGAGGGTGTCCATGTTGACACAGACGGTGACTTGACTGCTTGTCCAAAGCAAGGTCCCGTGTTGATTGTGAAGGTGATATTTCCAGGTGCACGAGGATGTGCCGATGCGCTCAATGGCGAGTGTGGCATGAATCGTATCGCCATAACGCAGTGGAGTGATGAAATCTGTTTCAACATGAACGACTGGGAAACCAATCTTTCGTTCGTTGATCATCACCGGGTAAGAAACGCCGCACATTGGCTCCCATGCTTCTTCAAAAAAACGGTGTGCTAAGTCAAAGATACGTGGGTAGTAGGCGATGTTTGCGCCGTCCAACATTGGGTAATCGACCCTTCGGGACAGTTCAACGGCCATGCTACAGCGAGAGGGTTGGGCGTGAAGAAGGCTTGCTTATGGCAACGTTTGGTTCCACCAAAAGGCAACCCGTTGCGCTTATATCCAAGCGGTCGGTGGACCGAACACCAAGGCCCTATAGTGTAGCTTGGATATCACGCCGGCTTGCGGAGCCAGCAACCCGTGTTCGAATCGCGGTGGGGCCGCTCTTCTCTGTTCCTTGCGAACGCGTTGCCTCAAATTCGCCATTCATGGCATGGCCATTCATGCTCTTTCGCATGACGGATCAGTGAACCCTCGGGGTTGATGGCCACAGGGTTACCGGTGATTCGCATGAACCAAGAATCGGCCATCGTGTTACCATATCCGTAGCAGGCTGCTAAATCATGGCCGTTTTCTCGGGCATCGGCTTCGACGACAGGAACCTTCCCCTTCCGACGAGGAACCGACCATCCACGTTCTGAGCCGCTCAAGAGACCTTCTCGCACTTCAGGGCCGCATCCATACACAGCATCCATGCCAAGCACCTCGGCCATTGCTTCGGCCATCGGGGCAATTGTTGCTGTGACAAGCACAAGGCGGTGGCCTTGATTTCGATGCCATTCCAATTTTTCTTTGGCCTCGTCCGTCACCCGCGGAGCTAATTTTTCCTGGGCAAGGCGGGTTGAATAGGACTCAAGGACATGCCATGAAGCAAGCGAAAAATGGCCTCTGTTCCGAGCGGCATCATACACTGCTCGCCCCCTCAGGA
>JAQXFM010000057.1 GCA_029250305.1 Candidatus Poseidoniaceae archaeon
CGGGTGACAAGCCTTCCTTCGACAGATGCTCAGCCGTGAACGGTGCTCGTTGAGGATCATAGCCCTCATCCCCAACATGCTTTGCCCAATCTGAATGGCCAATCGCCACTCGCCCGACACCGACGAAATGAGCACCTTCATCGATGACAAATCGTGCATCCTTGGCCGACCAGACACCACCTGTGGAAATGAGAGGAAAGTCATCGGGCAACGCATCAGCAAAACGTTTGGTCATCAATCGCTCGTCTGCATCGTCAACCTCTTGGAACACATCCCAGCATGAGATGTGAAGCCCATCCACCTCGGCTTTCGCAAGATCTTGAGCCAACTGAAGGCTTTCGTCAAGGTGAATGCCCATCTTCTCAATCAGAGGAGAAATGCGCACGAACACCAGAAAGTTTGGTGAAGTTTTGGCACGAACTGCATCGATAATGGCCCACAAGAAGCGCTTGCGTGCCTCGTACGAGCCGCCCCATTCATCGCCCCTGCGGTTCGTTTCTGTGCCGAGGAATTGGCAAATCAAGTAGGAATGAGCGCCGTGCAATTCAACCCCGTCAAACCCAGCTTGTTCACAACGAACGGCTGCATCAGCAAACGCTTCAACCATCTGCTCGACTTCTGATGACGACAAGGCCCGTGTTGAACCGTCCATTCCAGCCTCCGTATTGACGCTCGCAGAAACAGGCTGAACGCCGTTGATGGATTGTGGAGCCCGCATGCCACCGTGGAAGATTTGGACGAGGCTGAGCGCACCGTGAGCGCGCAATCCCTCTGCCATTTTTTTCAAACCAGGCAGTTGATGATCGCCCCATACGCCCATTTCCCCATCCCAGCCACGCCCGGTCTTGGTGACGTTGGCTGCCGCCGTGGTGACAATTCCAAAGCCTCCTTTGGCCCTCATGGTCAGCCAGTAAATCTCTTCATCTGACAAGGTGCCATCTACGTGGCTCTGTTTGTTGGTCATGGCTGCAAGCACGCAACGGTTGGCCACTGCAATGCCGGTGCGGGGCAACACGAACGGTTCGGAAGGAACTGCCATGCGGCGAAACCCTCACTCTGATTCTTGACCGTTGCTGTTGTTCTGCGGTTTGGCGGTGGGGAACAGGTCATCTAACCACTTTGGCGACCACCAGTTCCACTTGCCCATCAAGCGCATGGTTGCAGGAACCACAAGAGCTCGAACGACGGTAGCATCAAGCAAGATGGCCAAGGCAAGACCAAGGCCAATTTGTTTCAAGATAATGATTGAAGACAAGCCAAAGGCACTGAAGACAACCACCATGATCGCAGCAGCACCGGTGATGAGCCTGCCCGTCTTCTGGAGTCCGTTGGCCACAGCAAGGGTGTTATCGCCCGTGCGCTCCCACTCTTCGTGAATACGGGAAAGCATCAGCACTTCGTAGTCCATCGATAAACCGAAGACAATACAGAACATGATGACTGGGTTGGTTGCTTCGATTGGTTGGGGTGTGAAGTTGAGCAAGTCAGCACCATAGCCCCATTGGAAGACAAAGACAAGCATACCAAAAGACGCAGAAATCGATAAGATATTCATCACGATGGCCTTGATTGGAATCACAACGCTGCGCACTTGAATGAAGATCAACACAATGGTTGCAATGAGGATGAACGCCAGTGCAATCGGGAGGTTATCTTGAATCGCCCACAACGTGTCCAAACTGTACGCAGCAAAACCGGCTACATTCAGTGATG
>JAQXFM010000059.1 GCA_029250305.1 Candidatus Poseidoniaceae archaeon
TGAGGATGATGATGAACCGATGCTTGCTGGTCAATCGGCTCAACCCCTTCAATCTCAGATGGAAGCCATCGGCACAACGGCGATCTCTCAACAAGACGATTCTGGAAAACCAAACTTCGCCTCTCCTGTCTCCAACGAAGTTATTTCGGAACTTCTGGAAATCCTCGTCAAGAAAGAATTGCACTCTCGTCACGCCCGTGGCGAGGACTGGTTGAGCGACCTCCCCGCAGAAGCTGTGGCCAAGATTGAATCGGCCAAGGTCATCAAGGATCAAGAAGCGTACCACCTATCACTCATTATCGACATGGTAGGAACTGGTCAAGTTCGACCGTTTGCAACCGTGCTTTCGACTGAGCAGGGCGCATTACCTGTAGCACCTCCACCTCAGATACCACAAAGTTGGCATCCCCTCTACAATGCCCTTCGTGAACTGCTTCTCAGCGCTATGAATTCGTTGACTGCACTCAAGGTAGTCACAAACTGAGCATCAGTTGTGCACTTCGCATGCATGAGTCATGTTGACGTCGACAAACATCTGAGAGACCGTGCAATACTTCTCATGGCTCTTGGCCACAATACGCTCGACGAGTTTGAGTGGAACATCCCCTCGGACGTGGTAGACCATGTGAATGTCTGTGAAGACTTTTGGAACGCTCTCTGCCCGAGTGCCTTCCATTTCAACCCAAACCTCACTGAATGATCGTTCTTTCAGACCCAACACGAGATCTGCAGTTGAGCATGCGCCAATCATTTGCATGACTACCTCCATTGGAGTTGGCCCGTCTTCCCAGTTCAAATCAAGCCGATCCCCGCGTTCATTTGTGCATGCGACCGTGTCGCCCCCAGTCCAATCAACGCGTCCGTACATAGAACGCCCATGGGCGGTTCATTCTTGAAGGGGACGCTTCTGCCTCGTACCGATTGCAATGACAGGAACACCCGTTACCATGGAAAATGGCAAACTCAACATCCCAAACGACCCAGTAATTCACTACATCGAAGGCGATGGAATTGGCGTGGACATCACCCCCGTGATGATCAAGGTCGTTGACGCTTCAGTCGAGAAGGCATACGAAGGACAGCGCGGCATCGTTTGGTCTGAAGTATTGGCTGGTGAGAAAGCATTCAATGCAACTGGCGAATGGTTGCCTGAGGCGACACTAGACGCCATGCGAAGTGGCCTTGTCTCCATCAAAGGTCCATTGACCACCCCCGTCGGCGGTGGCATTCGCTCACTCAACGTAGCCCTGCGACAGAAGCTCGATTTGTTTGCTTGCGTTCGACCCGTTCGCTGGTATGACGGTACGCCATCCCCTGTGAAAGCACCTGGCGATGTTGACATGATCATCTTCCGTGAAAACAGCGAAGATGTCTACGCTGGAATTGAGTGGGAAGCTGGCTCTGAAGGCGTCAAGAAGGTCATCGATTTTCTCCAAAACGAGATGGGTGTTGACAAGATTCGATTCCCAAACACCTCTGGAATTGGCATCAAGCCAATCTCTCAGGAAGGCACAGCACGAATCGTTCGTGCCGCGATTGAATACGCTTTAGCCAGCGATAAGGAAAGCCTCACACTTGTTCACAAGGGAAACATCATGAAGTTCACTGAAGGTGGATTCCGTGACTGGGGATACGAGATTGCAAAGCAAGAATATGGAGCAGTCGAACTTGATGGTGGCCCATGGTGCACCCTCGAAAACCCAACCACTGGTCGAAGCATCTTGATCAAAGATGTGATTGCCGACGCTATGCTTCAGCAAATCATCACCCGTCCTGCAGAGTACTCGGTGCTCGCAACAATGAACCTCAACGGCGATTACATCTCTGATGCACTTGCTGCTCAGGTCGGCGGCATTGGTATTGCACCTGGTGCAAACATCAACTACGACACAGGAATCTCAATCTTTGAGGCAACCCACGGTACCGCTCCAAAGTACGCTGGACAAAACAAAGTGAACCCAGGTTCCCTCATCCTCTCCGCCGAAATGATGCTCCGCCACATGGGATGGACCGAAGCAGCAGATCTGATTGTCAAGGGCATGGAAGGAGCCATTTTGGCCCAAACAGTAACCTACGATTTCGAACGATTAATGGACGACGCAACATTGCTTTCCTGCAGCGACTTCGGCGATGCAATGATCTCACACATGTGAGTTCGTATCATCCGTGCAAAAATCCGTTAAGGGCTCGGCTGTTCTTTGCCACGCCGAATCCAAAGCGCTCTTCAAGCGCCCGTGAAACAAGGGTGAAATCGCTGTCTCGGGTGGCAATCAGGACTGTTCCGAGGTTGCTAAGAGATTGCTTGGCCAAGTGAAGTGCAAGGTGCATGATGGTGCAATCGGGGGCTTCAGGATAAACATCTAAGCCATCGACAACGGTTCGAGCCGGTTCGCCTCTGGTTCGCTTCATGGCCGTGATCTCTTCGTAAATCTCGGTGTAATCTTTGAAGAACTCGACCACTCGAGATTTGTTCTCAGCGTCTTCTGACTCAACTTCAAGTTGCAAGTCCATTGGGCGCCATGTGCTGTAGTCAGAGAGCACTTTGTCCACAATTTCACTGATGACATCTTTCCTAAAGACGGTATCAAGCATGGTTGGTGGAACCAAGAGACCGCTGAAGCGACCGCGTAGGAAATCCAAATCGCTTGCAATTCCTTTGAGTTCTTGCTTGACGATCTTTGGAAGCCAAAGTTGAATTTTGCCTTCTTGTGCTCGCTTCAACAAGACATGGTGGAAGTGACCGTGGCCACCGATGTCGAGGCTCGCTTCTGTGAAGACTTCCAACCGTTGCTTGATGGCATCCATGAGCGCATCGACCAACACATTGGTGTCAATCAGAACCAACGGTGAGAGTGAGAGGTTCCTCAAGTAGCGGCGAGAGCCGTTTGGAATCTGGTCTTTGTAAGCGGAGAACAGACCTTGTTCCGCATCTGCGATTCGCTTGATTTCTCGGACGCTGAATTGCCCTCTGTTCTGGGCTCGCTCAAGGAACATGAGTCCCTCGACTGGCTTTTCTTGGGCTGCTTCCTTCGCCAACTCATAGAGTTCGTCAAGCGAGGGAGAGGAACCTTGCATGAGTTGAGTGAATCGGGTATCGAATGCGTTTCGTTGCCGGCGACGGTTCTTCTGCAGAGAGTTCACAGCGGCAGTGACTCGACCGCAGAAGGGGTCTGTTGGGAGTACACGTTGGTGTTCAAGGGGGTAGGTCTTGAGCATGTCAAGGTCATCCTCGGCAAAGTAGGTGACATCGATTTCTTCGATTTCACCTTCTTCGTTTTCCTGTGTGATCGTTTTCGTAGAACGAACGAAGTCCTTCAACAATCGAGTTGCTTCATTGGTGTTTTGAGTCGAGGTGAACGACACACGCAAGTAGAGTTGGAACCGCTTTGTAATGGCGCTCTTGAGGGCAGGTTGAGAATCAAGAAGTTCCACTGCTTCCTTCCATTGGCCTGCGAAGGCAAGGTGAATGAGGGACTTTCGGTAAAGGACAATCTTGTGCTCATAATCGAAGCCTTCGTGGTCGCCAGCTCTTCGGTAGTCCCGTGCAGCGTTGAGTTCATCTTGCATCGACGCCGACACCGAAGCGCGGGCTAAGGTGTGCCAAGGCGAGAGTGGGTCGTTTGTTTGGTACCAGCGGACCAACGATGGAAGGCCCAGATCGTGCTCAAGCACCAAGTGGCGCACTGAATGAATCATGGCCGTTGGTACATTCTCATTTCCGAGCAAGGTGTTGACGCTTTCAACCGTTGAGCCATCAGAAGTTCCGTGCTGCAACATCAATGCGACGCGGTTCAAGCGAAGCGTGTCAATCACAGCAGCGAATAGGTGTTGCTCCATGAGGCTAAGGTTTGCTTCAGCCACGCTTGTTTCCAACGCTTTGAGTTCCTTATCTTCGACAATACCCGAACCACCCTCACGGAGGGCTCGACGGATGACGCCGAAGGCGAGAAGCCCGTTCTTGTCAAGCAGGGTGCCCAGACGTTCATCATCCACATTCTCCCCCTCAAACAGCATCAGAAGGGCTTCGCTGGTCGAGGAAAAAGCAGGAGGGGTTTCTGTGCTGTGGACTGAGTCGAGGGCTTTCTGCCGTGCAGTTCGAACCATGTCCCACAAATCGTTGTCTTTACCGGCCGCTAGAAGATGGGCAGCAAGCAAGGTCTCGTATGGGTGAGACATCGGTGTGAGATCGTTCTTGACGATGATTTCAGAGAGACGTCGGAGGTTCATCGAGCGGGTGTAGATATCAATGACGATTGGAAGAACATCTTCCCAAGCCTCGCTGTTGTCATGGCTGAGATGCTTTGCTGCAAGCGCTTGTGCTGCGGTATCGACGCCCTTTGAACAAATGATGTCGACGAGGGCACCGTCGTCAAGGTGAGGTATTTGGCCTTCGAGCCAAGATTGGACTTCCTCGCTTCCAAGGTCAGAGACGAGCGGGAGGAGGTTGGAAAGTTCTGCGTGAGCGTCGAGTTTGAGGGCCGTAAGTGTTTGAATTGTTTCCTCGGTTTTCCCTTCTCGGTGAAGAGCAGCCAATCGCCACCATGTCACGCGTTCAATGGATTGTGTCGGTGCTTTTCCATCCTTCAGAAGGTCAAGCCCCGCACTGAGAGTTTCAGCATCAAGTTCTGCAGAGGATTCTGGTGGGTGTTGCCATGCGAGGAAGCGGCGTGATTTTGCAAGGGAGTGCTCGCCTGTTGCATTGGTGCTCGCCGCCCAATCGTTGACCTCTCCGTTTCGCAGTGCGACCAAGTCACTCAATTCCGAAGCAAGCGTTTTGTCAGCCTTCTTGAGGCGAACCAGCGCATCGCTGGCATCGTTACCTGTTGCGATGAGAAGCAGAGCAGAAAGAACTGAGGCTTGGCCCTCCAGTTCGAACAACAGGGACCCTGGAGTGAGGTTTCGACCAGCAGAGAGTTGAGAGCTCACGGTCCTGAGTGCCACTTGTGCCTCTGCAGTGTCAACGGTAGGCGCAAGCGCCTCGAGAGCCGTCGCCAAATCCTTGGAAGATGTTGGATCGATGTAACTTGGCGCCATGTCGACCTTTTTCTTTGAGGAGGTTTTCTTTGGCTTTGCGACTGGGAACGCTGCAAATTGACCAAAAATTGGGGTGTGTTGTGCAAGGTCACTCCAAACAGGGTGGGCTCCCTTTTCGAGGCAGGAATCGCGCAGACTGGTTTCGGTGGTTTCCCAAGAGGCGTCCCATTCGTCTTTGTTGAGTAATTTGTGTGTGAGAAGCACGGCGAGCCGATAGGCATCCGAGAAGTCACTTGGAATGAGCATTTCTGCTGGGGATGGGAGGTTATCCAGCGGTCCAGATGAGCCCCGGCCACCACGGCGGGTTCTGGCGCGTCGAATGTTCGTAGGTTTTCGCATGGGCGAAGATTGATCCTCTTCATCTGCTGCAGGAAGTTCGGTTTCGGCAACCGCCAATAGCAGAATCGGGCGCCATGCCTTTTCCAAAAGTTGCCAATCTGGAGTTCGAACGACGAGGGACTGGCGACGCGCTTTTGTCACGTTGGATTTGAACGCAACTTGGAGGCAATTTGCCAGATAGGTCTCCTGCAGAATACTCGCCCCTCATCCAGTGCCTCAACCTACCCTCCTTCAACCCACCGGCACGGGGTACTCCTGCGTTGAGCGCCTTGAATCGGATGTTTCCAATAACATCCATGAGGAAAGGCGTCCTCCGAGGAAGCAGTGGGGTGACTGAATGGACCTAATCAACGCCTTCATTCTCCTGTTGCATCCACTCTTGGCGACGGGCCTGCTTGTGTGGATTTGGTGGCAGTACTCGTGGCGAAAGAAAAGCCACGAACTCAAAGGCGAGCAGCGGGTTGATGCAAGAGATCGGCACGAGAAAATGGGTGAACGGTTGCTCCGTTCCACATTTGGCGTGATTGCCGTGGCGTTCATTGCACGGGCCATTGTTGGATGGCGCAATGATGGAGATGCGCTGTCCAACCTCATGCCACAGAGCCTTCATGGATTCATGGGTCCAGTTGGATTTGGTTTGTTGTACGCACTGGCAAGGATGGGTCGAAAAGCACGAGATGCGAGGATTAATGGAGAGAAATTCAGCCACCATTCACTCAAACATGGAAGGGCTGCAGACCTCATTGTGGTCCTCGTGTTCCTTCATGCGTTCCTTGGCTTCCTTTACCTTTTCATCGTCCTAGCGTGATCAACGAATGGCCAACGTCTCACTGCGTTTTGCCCACATGTCAAGCCAATGTTCGAGGTTCGAGTCGAGACCTGGTTCTTGGACACGGCACCCACAGGCATTGGCGTGACCGCCCCCGGTCGGATCGAGGGCTGTGGCCATTCGAGACAAATCAAAACGCCCTTGCCCCTCTGGCAAGAACGAATTAGCATAGAAACTGGCAGAAAGAGCGGGGCGTTCTGGCGTGTCGATTGAACCGTCTGCATACCCATGAATAATGCAGCAAGCATCAGCGCGGTCACCTGCCCATGCTGTGACGAGATAGCCGTTTGAGCGAACGCCTTTTTCATCCATGCGGCACACAGCAAGTCGATCGATGATGGTTGTAGATGACTCGACAACGTGTTGTGCTGCTGCGCGCTCTTCTTTGGCGCGATTGACATGAGGCTTTATTCGCTCATCGGCTAAAATGTCCGCAAGACGAACGCCTTTGGAGAGCATGCTAAGCAACAACTGCATGTGTTGTGTTTCGCGCATGGAAAGCGAACGAGCAAGTTGGAGAATTGGTCCATCTTCGAGGAACTCCTCTCTCGTAATCTGACCTGAGTCCAAGGCATCAACAACAGGCATGATCTCCTCAAGATGGCTTAGATCGATGTAGGGTTTGAGCACGTCATAGGCAAGCCTTGCTGCGGAGGGCGTGGCCTCCCAGTGACACGTTCCACCGCGGGCAATGAACGCAGCCTCTTCAGTTTCGTTTGGACGGTTGGTTTGGTGATGGTCGAGGTACCAACCACAATTTGGATGGAAAGGGAGGTCCACCATTGCCGTGTGTTGGTCAATCAAATGATCGACTGACCCGGACCGAATCAACGCAGCGTGGGCAAAGTGAACGACGGCTTCGGGGTTGGCAGCCTTCAGGACCGCAGCTGCACAAAGCCCATCCAAGTCTGAATCTGCAACGATGCTTGTGAAGTCAGGGAGACCGGCTTCGGCAAGAACACTCGATGATTCCCCCATAAACGGCTCGTGGAGGAACGGCTTGAAGAAGATTTGCTGAAACCATTTCAGCCGCAAGTAAAATGACCATGCGCCCTCCAGTGAGCGATATGGAGACTTCATGCGGCGTTGTCTTGGTGAATTATGGGACGGTGCTCCTGCTCCAATATCCCCAAGGCCATTGGGATTTCCCAAAGGGTCACGTCGAAGCAGATGACGAAGACCACCACAGCACAGCACAACGGGAGTTAGCCGAAGAAACTGGCATCGACCAGATCCAATTTGTCGACCATTTTGTTGAGCGAAGTGAATACGCCTATCGCCATCGAGGAAAGCGGAAAGTGAAGCAAGTGTACTGGTACATTGCACAAACAGATCAAATCACGGTGAAACTCTCGCACGAACACAGAGGCTACATGTGGTTGGATTGGGACATGGCTGAACAACAACTTTCCCATGAAGAAACGAGGAGCGTCTTGAGGGGCGCACGCCAGCACATGGCCGCTTTAGGCCTTGAATGATCACAGCATTTCAAAATCTTCATCCGAAGCATAGAGGCGTCGGATTCGATTGGCAACACCAGATTCAGGGCCTCTTTTTCCCAACGGTTGCCAAAGCATCTCGTCGTGGCCAAGCCCTGAGGTAACCCATCGGCCGAGGACAAATAACCAATCTGACAACCTGTTGAGATAGACTTGGACAATCGGTCTGACAGAACCTTCGCCTTCGTGCTCTTTGAGACGAATCACAGCGCGCTCGAGGCGCCGAGCAACTGTTCGGGCGAGGTGAAGCATTGCTTCTGGACCATGCCCTGCCGGGAGGATAAAACTGGTGAGGGGTTCAATATGTTCGAGCCAAGCATCCATTTCCTCGACCAAGACAGCGCATTGAGCCTCATTGATCAGAACCATGTATTCGGGAAGTTCAGAGGGGACACAAGCCAATTCTGCCCCAAGATCGAACAATTCGTTCTGCACACGTGTGAGGACCATCGAAAGGATGGTTTGCACGCGCTCCACAGTCGCCCTGCTACCGCCATCTTCGTGAGAGGGTAGGCGATTTGCTTCCATCGCAACGAGCCCAAACACTGCGTTCAGCTCATCGCATGTTCCAACCACTTCAAAGCGAAGATCTGCTTTTGATCTGCGTGAACCATCAACAAGGGAAGTTTCACCTTCATCGCCGCCGCCAGTGTACACTCGATTGATTCGAACCATGCTCGTTCCTCAGCCCTGCGAGGTCACGCTTCTATGAGTGGTTTTCGGGCCATAAAGCTGGCATCGATTGGATGATACCATTCAATGTCTTCCTCGCCGAGGCTCCAAGAATACAACGCAAGGTGCTCATCAACAACGCCATACCATTCGAGGCGACCTGGTTCCAAGCATGCGATTCGGGTACCTGTGGTTTCAATTTTAGCCGTGGTGTGTTGCCAGTGCGCCACCAGTTGTGCAAGATGCTCTGCAACCTCTACCACGTGTTCGTGCTCCGGTTGAAGGGATTCGAGAAGCACTTCCAGTTCTTCCGTCAAGTCGTGAGCTTCATCGCTCATCGCTTGTAGTTCAGCAAGCCACCTGGTGACCTTTGGCAAATTTTCTCTCGCTTCCTCAATGGTCACAATTCGAGCCCCGCGAGGAAGGACTCGCATCGCTGTTTCTTGGTCTCTCAATGAACATGTATCCATTGGACGACCAGAAAAGAATGGAACCTCCCCTGTTTCTCTCACATGGGTTCCTTGTCTTGGCGGACCTTCAAGTCATCGGACAAAATGTTTGATTTTCCGGTAATTTGAGCGGTGATGGATTTCTTCGTAGCCGAACTGCTGGGTGAACACTGCTCAAATTTTGACGGAAAAATGAACATTAAGCAGCGAGAGCAACTGGCTGAACCCGATCCCGTGTCTTGGTGACCACTTTCTTGACGAGAAGGCTACCCAGGCTCATCCAAACAACCAACTCGATGGCAAGGACGAGGTAGTAGACTGGCCCGAGGTTTTGGAGCAGTGCGACGGCGTCATAGGGGACGCCGTTGAAGGCCATATAGAGGGATTGTGAGAACAAACTTGAGGCAAACCAAACGAAGATTGCGTACCACATCACCGTGCTCATCGTCAGCGCTTTCGTCTCAGTTTCACTTGTTCCCATAGTCTATAATCGACTTTCATCGTATTAAGGACTTTGTTTTGTTGATTCAATAAATGCTCATTCAGCCGTCAGAGGCACTGATATTGTTCAGAAAATTAAGAATGTGACTGGAATCCGGAATCACTCTTCGCTGCCGCCCAGTGTGGGAAGATGGCTGGCTGCCTGAGGGTCAAGACGAGTGAGCGCCTCGTGAATGGCCTTGATCCACTCTGGTGCCACGCCCTTTTCGCCCCCAACATCTTCGAGAGCGTGCAACCATTCTGTCGCCTTTTCTTGATTGCCAACGAACAAATTCAGCCGATGGAGAGCCACGTAAGCCATTGGATTGAGATGTTCTTCCTCAGCGTCCCACCCTTTTTCGAAGCAGGCAATTGCTCCATCCGGCCCATCAATAAAACCACGCTGAAGCGCAACCATGCCTGCTTGGCTCCATGCAAGTGGGAGTCGTCCGATGAGAAGTCCCCGAAACACCAACCATGTCTGACCGCCGCCGAGCATCACAAGTGCAGCAAATCCAGACCACTGCTCAAACGTATTCAAATCGGGCCATGTTGTGACCATGAGGCCGCCGATTCCGACACAGAAAAGGAAACCTGAGAACGGAGCGATGAGCACTTCCCTGCGTGTACGAATCAGGTGATGAATGCCGACCAGTAAGCCAAACGAGCCAAGCCCAGTGAGAATAATTAGGTGGCCAAGCACTGAAACAGGGTTTGGTGCGAGTTGCCCCAATGTCAGCAAGAGCGCGATTGAAAGGACAATCCAGCCAAATCGGCGAGAAGGAAGCGGAAACGGTTGACTTTTCGATGCAAGGATAAGCACGAGACCGATCAGTGCCTCAAACCCCAAGAGAATCCAACGCAGGCTTTCCTGTTCTAAGAGCAGCATACATTGCCTCCGGTTTTGCCAAGAATCGGTGCTTCTTGACCCTTTGGTCAAGCCTTATGGTATTCGCTTCCACGAAGAATCTCTGTGGCGCGATAGACTTGTTCCACCAGCACAACACTGGCCAACTCGTGAGGCAGGGTCATCGGTGAGAGGGAAAGGCGCTTGCAGGCACAATTCGGTTTCGTTGTCCAACCCTCCGCCGGACCGATGGCCAAATGCGTCGAGTGCGTCTGCACAGTCCATGCTTTGAAACGCTGGGCAAACGCGATGGAATCTTCCATTTGGCCCCCTTCATCCAACAAGTACACATCACCTGCCAGACCACACAACAGGTCAAGATACGCTGCCGAAGAAAGTTTACTTGAGTGGATTTCAATTCGAACGCCACGGTTGTTTAGGCGCGCTCCATACATCTCGATAAGACGGCTCAAATCCTTCTGTTTGGTTGAACCGTGAAGATGAACAATCACCCGACCCATGCCCCTCGGGTTGAATGGGTGGTTGATGAAGATGCATCACGAACGAATCTTGTGGACAAGGAAAAAGCCGATGGCGGTGCTTGCTCCGAAGGCGCCGAGATCGACAAACGATTCTGCGAGGGTGAGGACTTCATCGAGGGCGCGGTTGCTGTTCTCAACAATGCCCAGGGTGAGGCGTTCCCAGTCGACAATCAAAATGTTTCGAGATTCAAGCCACTTGAGCAGAATAAACTCGCCAATAAGGAACCACTGCACGGCTTTCGAGCCCATGGACCAAAGCAGGCCAAGCACGGCGCCAAAGATAACACCTTCAATGGCCGCTGAGCTGAGAATATCGAACCAAAAGTCGGTGTCCATGACCACTCCATGCGTTACAGACTATATCAATTTCAACAGATGGCGTTAAGGAAGACCTGTTCTTCAGCGTTTCATGGGTTGGTGGCCGTTTGCGAAAAAACCCAAATCCAAGCGAACACGGGTTGAAGATCCTCTGCTCAAAGACGCACGAACTTGGATTTCTGAATTAAGAGATCTATGTGAAATGAATTTTGAGCAGCCAGAGGAAGCTCGACGAAGGATTCGCCACATGCAGGTTGAATGGCATGATGCACTCGAGCAAGGCGTCTTAACCGCCGCTAACAGAGAAGGTTTGGAGGCACGTGCGTTCCGATTGTTGAGTTGTTCTGATGAAGAATGGATGCAGTGGTTAGATGACCTTGATTTTTGGAAATCAGGGTGGAAACCTGCTCCATTGAACGATAACGAGGCTTGAAGAAGGGGAGGCGATAGGCCCTCTTATGGGTCAAACTCCCACTCTCCACATCCTCTACACTTGCCCTTTCTGTTGGAAGGTTCGAGGTGTCATTGAGCACATCGGAATGGATGTTGATTACGTACCAGTCAACGGAATGAAAATCAAAAAGTCTGTGTCTTTTGCTGGCGACTGGGGGAAGGTCCCCGTGTTCACCAACGAAAACGGAGAACACTTTGTGGATTCTACCCCCGTCATGAAGCACATCGATGCAGCATACAACGGCGGAAAACTGGCATCCACTGGTGATGCAGAACGGCAACAAAAATGGCTCGAATGGGCGGACGCTAAAGTCTCCAAAGCAACCGTTCCAATTCTCTATGGCACCCTCGGCTCCGCCCTAAAGACCACCACGAGGATCTCAAAGATAGAGAAATTCGGATTCATTTCGAAGCGACTCTATGCGTGGGCTGGCTTCCCGATCATGTGGGGCATCATTGCAAAGAAGCGAGTCAAGAAGGACGGCCGTACACCAAAGAAACTCTGGCACGACTTGCTGACTGAGTTCACAGGTGAACACGGCACGGAGCCTTTCTTCGGAGGCGGCACACCAGATCTCGTGGACTTCGCTGTCTTTGGCTACACTCGCTCAATTTCCCCATTCCCACAGTTTGCTCTTTTGGAAGATCACGAGAAAGGGATGGCATGGTACCGTCGAATGGAAGGCACGCTCAAGTGAGGGATAGCGTTGGAGTTCATCGCGCTTTCAGGAATTAAGTTCCAACGAGTTGACGCGCAGTCAATGCATCTTGGAACAGACAAGGGTGGCTGGATTTATGCTGGTCAACGACCAAGGCATGAAGTCCGTTTACCAACATATTACATCATGACGGTACCCCTAACGGGCACCGACTACAACGCCCTTGTCGGCACGAAAAATGGAAAGGACGACGAACAATTTCAAGTCACTGCTGGAACTCTGAAGGCCCTTATGAACGCTGGACAAGCAGCGATTGATGCTGGCGTTGAAGGGTTGGACGAAGCGACTCACTGGGAAGTGCGTTGCCCTTCGGAAGCTGAGTGGCGATGCGCGCAAGAAGTGCATGGGCTCGGTCTTGAGAAAAAACAAGTCGAAGTGTTAGCAGATGCGATTAACTCAAATTACCGTGGTGCGATGATGGATGGACGCCCTCGAAGGTTCGAAGGCATCGGCCCAATGGCACTGCATCGGGCTGCCATTGAAACTCATCCCTCGAGAGAGGGCATCACGGCGCTCTCAAGCGTCCCTCTTGATCGTCCTGTCAAAGGCATCGTGGCTCGCCTCGTCGTCACGCCGATTCGCCAAAACGCTCCAAAACGGGTCCCAAATTCCGCAGACATGGCATCGAACATCCGCACTGAAATCGTCTGCACCGTGTTGCTCGGCGTGATTCCTTCGTTTGTGATTCCGATTCTGAGGGGCATGGGAGACTACGCCGTTTCTGGATGGCCAAACTTGCTTTTCGGTGGCCTATGCGCCGGTTTTGTGACGGGAGCGTTTTGGCGCCCTCGTCGACCAACTGTATCCTATGACGAAGTGTGAATTCACTTCTCTTCCACAGGGTCAACGAGGCTTTCCCAGTACGGTTCTTGACGAATTGCATCCGCTGCACAAATCGCTGCCATGTTGACAATGTGACGGACACCATCTTGTCGAGCAACCAGTTGTACAGGTTGCGCCATGCCTTCGAGAATTGGTCCCGTCATTTCTGCGTCACCCAATTCCTCGAGTAATTTGTAAGCGATGTTCGCTGCTGCGAGGTTAGGAAGCACCAGAACATTTGCTGCGCCCGTGAATTCCATGAATGGATACTCGCCTTGCACATTGCCATTCAAGGCCGTATCTGCTTGCATCGGACCATCGATCACGAGCGAGGGGTCAAGTTCGCGGGCGAATTCTATGGCGTCTTCAATTCGTTCAGAGCGTTGGGCTCGGCTGCTTCCAAAGTTCGAGAACGAGAGCATTGCAACCACCGGAGCAACGCCAAACCGACGAGCTACTTTGGCAGTCTGAACAGCAATTTCAGCAAGGGTTCGACTGTCAGGGTAGACATTGACTGTGGCATCGGCAAGGAAGATGGTTCGACCTTTGACGTTCATCATGTAACACCCAACAATGCAGTGAGCATCGTCGTCAGCACCAATCAACTCAAGCGTCGGGCGCAGAACATCGGCGTAGTTTCGAGATACACCGCCAACAAAGCCATCTGCATCCCCATTGGCCACCATTTGGCTGGCAAAGTAAGGGCGTGATTTTAGCAGGCGTGCGGCGTCTGAAACCGTCATCCCCTTGCGGTTGCGTCGGTCCAACATCGACTCAGAGTAGATGCCTTTTCTTCGCTCGTCTTTCCTTGGATCATAGACTTCGTATTCGAAGTGAAGACTCAAATCCTCAACCATACGACGGATGCGCTTTTCTGGGCCCAATAGAATTGGGTAACAGATTTTCTGATCGACCAATTGGGCTGCTGCACGAATCACCATCTCGTTGTCACCTTCAGGGAAAACGATGCGTTTTCCTCGTCCGCGAACCTGGTTGATGACGTGGCGCATGATGGAATACGATTGACCGAGTCGAGCCTCAAGTTCCTCACGGTATTTCTTGATCGAGAAATCTTCAGGTTGAACACGTGCTACGCCTTCATCCACTGCCGCCTGAGCAACGGCCGAAGCCTCCCAAAGCAGCACTCGGCGATCGAATGGTTTGGGGATGATGTAATCTGGCCCATATTGCATGACTGCGCCGTCGTAGGCCGCAGAAATATAATCTGGAACTGGTTCCTTAGCCAGCGCTGCTAACGCACGGGTCGCTGCCATTTTCATGCCTTGTGTGATGTCTGTAGCTCGTACATCGAGTGCTCCCCGGAAAATGTATGGGAACCCGAGCACGTTGTTGACTTGGTTCGCATAGTCTGACCGCCCGGTTGCAATGATGGCATCTTGGCGGACTTCGAGAATTTCTTCAGGAAGAATTTCCGGCGTAGGGTTGGCAAGTGCGAACACAATCGGATTTGGCGCCATGGAAGCAATCATTTCCTTGCTGACCAATCCACCTCGTGAAAGGCCGAGCATCACGTCAGCCCCATTGAGTGCATCGGCAAGGTCGCCTGCTTCTCGCTCGTGAGCGAACGGAGCCTTGTATTCGTTCAATTCCCCCGCTTCCAACCTTGCTTTGGTGACAATGCCTTTGCTGTCAACCATGGCGATGTTCGATCGGGTGACGCCGATGGCGACGTAGTGGTTAGCGCAAGCAATGGCGCTTGCACCCGCTCCGATGACCACCACCTTGATTTCTGAGAGTTTCTTTTCTTGGAGCTCAACAGCGTTCAACAAAGCGGCTGCAGAAATGATTGCGGTCCCGTGCTGATCATCGTGCATCACTGGAATGTCGGTTGCTTCCGCAATGCGTCGTTCAATCTCGAAGCATTCGGGTGCTTTGATGTCTTCAAGGTTGATGCCGCCAAATGTTTTGGCGATGTTGACCACAGTCTCGATGAATGTTTCAGGGTCTTCAGTGTCAACTTCAATGTCGAAAACATCGATATCAGCGAATGTTTTCAACAGCAAACCCTTGCCTTCCATAACTGGTTTGCTGGCAAGAGCGCCGATGTTTCCTAAGCCAAGCACGGCTGTTCCGTTTGAGATAACAGCAACCAAGTTGCCCTTCGATGTGTATCGATATGCGTCTTCTGGGCGCTCTGCGATTTCGAGGCAAGGGTAAGCCACGCCTGGTGAATATGCAAGGCTCAATTCGTGCGCCGTGCTGTGAGGTTTGGTTGGAACCACCTTGATTTTACCTTGGGGTTCAGCCTCGTGATACTCGAGGGCTTCCTTCTTGAGCAAGCGCTCTTTCTTCTCCCGGTTCATAGGCAATCGAATCCAACGAATGTGGTTCTGGGTTTGAGTGTTGTGTGTGTACGGGACAAACGGCGAGGAAAAGAAGGGCTGTGTACCATCACCATCGGTGCTTTGAAACCGTACTTTTCTTGCTCATTTTATTGATTTAGAGGGGTTTGGCAACGATATTTATTCGCACGAGCAAGGGCCGCGTTCAAATACCCCAAAAGACCCCTCCAACACATGAAGGCAGCCTATGCTCTATTTTCTCCCGGTTCCGCCGGCAAAAGAGCCGCTCTGTTGGTCGCTTTGATGCTCTGTTCCTCCATCGCCCCGATGATGATGGTTCCCGGTGTTTCGGCGCATGAGTCATTCAATGACACAATTTGGCCAAAATCAGGGAGCAATGACACGGGTTGGGTGCAATTGGACGCAACGGGCGCAGACCCACTGACAGGAGGCCAAGCAACAGCCGACTGGACATTGGAATTCGCACCAGGGGCCGACATCTCGAACGTGTCGTTCCAGATTCGAGTCAACGGAAGCGATGGCTTGATGATCGAAGAGCCAATGCTTGTGGCAAATGACATCGGCATCAATTTGCTCGATTGGCGGGGGCTCGGAACCTTTGGTGCAGCCGACTCGTTTGAAGGGACCAACCCTCACGAAGGAAGGCTTTCACCAAACAGCGATTCAGGCGCCACATGGACCCTTCCATCCGATGCTGAAATCACCGAGTTGGTGATTGAAGCGCTTGCTCCCGTCGATCCTGCGGTCTCATTTGAGCCAATTAACCTCGACATCAGCGCTCATGCGCTCCACCCCGATGACGGTCGAATGTACATTGCTATTCTCGACGATGTGCTCGTTCTGGATTACAACAACGATCCGCCAATCATCGACATGATTCCATTCGAAAGCAACGTCATTGACATGGAAATCGATGTTGCAAACAACTTGATTCATTTCCTCACTGAAGAGGACGGTTTCTTCGCAGTTTCGCTCACAGACTCAAGCACACAGACCGTTCTTCCCGATGCGTCAGATGCTGCATTTGAGGAACTCCATCAATTCGTCATAGCAAGCACTGGCGATGTATATGCTGCAAATGAAGGTGAACTCGTCCTTTGGAACGGTGGAGCATGGGCCAACGTCGGTGACACAAGCGGTGCATGCTTAGACATGTTAGAAGTAAACGGAATTCTCTACATTTCAATGGACAGCGCTGGTGTAGCACGGTACGATCTCGCCTCGGGACAGATGCTTTCGACATGGTCAACCGCCAACAGCCTTCACTCTGACGAAGTTCACGAGTTGATGATCTCTGGAAATCAACTTCTCATGGCATCCCCGGATGCCGGTCTTGCCCGGTATGACTGGAGTTCTGGATTCTGGCTTTCAACATGGAACAGTGGAAATTGGTTGGCCAGTGATGATGTGTCTGGCCTCGCAAGATCTGGCAACACACTGTACATCCTCAACGGCGATTCCTTGCACACCTACAACGCAGCCAGCAATGTGTTTTCTGGTTCTCAAACCCTCGACGCGTTCGGCCTATCCAACGATGGGCAAGGCCTCGTTTTGTGGCCAAGCAGCGGTGCACGAGCGCCAAGCTCCGAATTAATCCTCGTCAGCGATGGCGGTGGAGCCCTCGTTGAATTGAGCCCCGGCTCTTCACCCCTCAACACAGGCGTGCTGCTGCTCGGGAGCGGCCCAACCTCTGGCCAAATGATTGATTCAACAGAGTTGAACGGCGTCTTGTTTGTTGCCACTGATGATCAATACCTCAACAGATTCGACACTCAAGATTCTCGTTGGATTGAGCCGGTGTTCATCGGAGCAGACATTGCACGTCTGAGCACCGATGGTAGCCACGTGTACATTGCAGCCGCAAACGGTGCTCATCAAATGCACAGCAACGGCACAGTGTTGCAAACGTGGGACACATCCAACACCCCGATGTCTGGAAACGAAGTCACCGTCGTCCAATCGGATGGCTCGACCGTCGTCATCCTCAACCAATTTTACGGTGAATTTGCCGCAGTCAACCTCACAGGAGCACAACCCCTTGTCTTCGAGTCACTCACCCTCTCAACGGGTTCAGTGACCGACGCCGCAATCCACAACGATGTGGCATATGTTGGCACCCAAAACGATGGGTTGCTCCGTTATGACATCGCAAATGACATTTGGCTTACCCCGTGGATCTCCACTGGCGTTAACGGCGCCAATGATGTCCCTGTGGCTGTTGTCGGTGATGTGTTGTACTTCGGAATTCCCGGCTACGGTGTGGCCCGCAAGGACTTGGCCACCAACGAAATTCTCCTTCCGTTGACCGCTGTCAGCAACAATCCGGGAGCCGGTGGAGGGTACTCTGTCCTCCCAAGCACAACCATCTACGCCCTTGAAGCTGGCACAAGCGTGCTCTACATCGGAACCAATCAAGGCGCCATTGAATGGGATGAATCCTCCTCGACGGCGACCTCCTTCCAGATTGGGCGCCAATGGAACGAGCGCCCGCAACAGTTCTTTGATTTCGTTGTGGTTGGCTCAAACGTGTACGCTGCGACCAACATTGGCGTGTGCAAATTCCCAACCTCAACCGTCGACATCGATGAATGCCTCAACGTGTATGACGGGATGCCAAACTGGGCGACCTACTCCATCGGTGCTGGAATTTCAAACACATACCTGTTCGGAGGAACGAATTCAGGCGTTGGAATCATCACAATTTCACCCTTTGATGTGGTCGGCGAATGGACAGCCGGCGAGCAAACAAACAACGCTCCAGTCGTCGTGATTGGCGATGTGGCGTTCATTGCCCTTGACGGCATTGGCATCGCCCGATACAACCTTACGACCAACGAATGGCTCACCCTTTGGACCGATGACAACTACCTCGATGACGGGAACGAGGACGCCACTGCACTCTCGGCAGATGTCGATTCAAGCCTCATTTGGATTGGCGGATCTGACGGCTTCCAATTGCTCAACGCAGTCACCGGGGCCGAGGTATACGACATCGAAAAGTCAAGCAGCCTGTTTGCTGGAAACGGCGACCCTCTCGATATGATCCTCAAAGGGAACATCATGTACTATCACGACGGTGCCAGCAGCGACAACCTGTACCGCTTTGACGCTCAGAATTTCACTTCTCTTCCTGCGCTTGATGTTGGCGCAAAGGTGGGTCAGAACAACGGCGACGTCAATGGGATGAGCCTCATTGGTGACATCATTATGATCAGCGTCGCATCTCAAAATTGGTGGCAAGTTGATGGATCTGGTGGCATCGCTCAATGGAACACCAGCAACAATTCATGGGGCGATAACATCCTCCCAATTGGCCAAGTCGATCGAGTGACGGCGTACAAATCCTCCACTGGAAACATGTGGGTCTCTTGGGGCGAAAACTCCCTTCAGTACATGGCCGCAAACGGCACTGTGCTTGGAGAATGGGACGATGGGGATTTCAATTTCCCAATCCGTGAAATCATCGAATACAACGGCGAAGTGATGTTTGCTACCGAAGACGGGGTCGCACGGTACAACGAATCTGCGGGCCAATGGTTGTCAGAATGGACGCCCGGATCGGGCTTACCCAGCGATGCTGGTGACCAAATCTACGAGTTGTGGACCGATGGAACAAATTTGATTGTTGGCAGCGGCGAAGTGAGTCAGTTTGGCCAGTTCAGAAATGGCGCAATCTCCCATTGGGATGGTGCGACATGGAATAACTACGAAACCGGATCCAACGGAGTGCCCAATGGTTACCCGATTACAATGACAGAATGTGCCGGCATCGTC